>NZ_JBFUKF010000011.1:0-40005 GCF_056400985.1 Mucilaginibacter sp. P4_G9
GCGCAGCTATTGGCGTGGCCATGGTATCTCGCATTGCAAAAAACTTCCAGGATTATTTTACCAATATTATTACTCAAAAGGTGGGTGCCGAAATGTACGCCGATGGTCTGCGTCATTCGCTTGAATTACCTTACCAGGTTTTTGAAGACCAGCGCAGCGGCGAAACTCTGGGCATATTACAAAAGGTTCGGTTGGATTGTGAAAAGTTTATTACCGCCTTTATCAGCATATTGTTTGTATCACTTATCGGGATGGTATTTGTTATTGTGTACTCGGTAAGTGTTAGTTACCAGGTAACACTGGTATATTTTGCAGCGATACCTATCATCACTTTTGTGAGCATGGCCATGAGCCGCAAGATTAAAACCATTCAAAAAAAGATTGTTTCAGAAACTACAGCCCTTGCCGGTTCAACTACCGAATCATTAAGGAACATCGAGCTGGTAAAAAGCCTCGGCCTTGCCAAGCAGGAAATAGAAAGACTGAATAACACCACTTATAAGATCCTTGATCTGGAACTTAAGAAAGTAAAATACGTACGTAGCATGAGCTTTGTGCAGGGTACAACGGTAAACTTTGTACGTAGTGTAATGGTGGTTGTACTATTGATGCTCATATTCAAAACCACCATATCGCCAGGACAATATTTTAGCTTTTTATTTTACTCATTCTTTTTGTTTAACCCGTTGCAGGAGTTAGGCAATGTGATCCTGTCCTGGCGCGAAGCGGAAGTATCCCTGGGTAACTTTAAGGGAATTTTGAGTACGCCTATTGACAAAAAACCTGAGAAGCCAGTATTGCTCGAAAAAGTGAATACCTTAACCTTCAGTAATGTTACCTTTAAGCACTTAACGGCCAATCGCAACGCGCTAAACCACATCAGCTTTGAAACCAATACCGGCGAAACTATTGCTTTTGTTGGTCCTTCGGGCTCAGGGAAAACTACACTGGTAAAATTACTGGTAGGCTTATATCAACCATTGGAAGGGGATATTTTATACAACAATATTTTAAGTAAGGAGATCGACCTTGACCAATTGCGCGAAAAGATAGGTTTTGTTACACAGGATACGCAGTTATTCTCGGGTACTATTCGTGAGAACCTGCTGTTCGTTCGCCCCAATGCTACCGACGAGGAGTGCATGAACGTATTACAGCGTGCGGCCTGCCAAACCTTGCTGGCCCGGGCTGATAAAGGCCTGAGCACCGTAATTGGTGAGGGTGGTGTAAAAGTATCCGGAGGAGAGAAACAACGCCTCTCCATAGCCCGCGCGCTGTTGCGTAAGCCAGATATCCTGGTGTTTGACGAAGCTACGTCGTCATTAGATTCCATAACCGAAGAAGAGATCACCGAAACCATCCGCAACGTATCCGAACTGGAAAACCATGTTACTATCCTGATAGCCCATCGCCTGTCAACCATTATGCACGCCGATTGCATTTACGTGCTCGAAAAAGGCCGTATAATTGAACAGGGAAGGCATCTGGACCTTATAACTCAGAAAGGCCTTTACTATGCCATGTGGCGCCAGCAAATAGGCGAGAAGCTTACCGTGGAGGTAGAGTAGGGTGCGGATTTCAGATGTGCAAATTTTGAATCAAGCGACAAGGCGTTACCATCACCTTATTGCGAGTATAGAATTTAGCAAAACTCCCAACGGAAATAACGTTTGAAAGATTTGTCTTCCTGAACCAAGTGAAGGATCTATTCGCAAACTTTACCGGGCGAAGAAGCATGGCGAACAATAGATCCTTCACTTCGTTCAGGACGACAAGAAAGTTTTTCTTGGAAAAAACCTCATGCTCATGTCCAAGGACTAACCACCATAGTTCCCCCTTCAGGGGGTTAGGGGGCTAAACATTCTTATCATCAATGATCTTAAAAAATTCATCGCGGTAGGTGTCGCCTACCGGGATAATCTTTTCCCCTATCTGGATGCGGCTGCGTTCGATGCTGTCAATTTTGTTTAAGGCCACGATGTATGATTTATGTACCCTTACAAAATGCTTTTCGGGCAGGGCGTCTTCCATCTTTTTCATCCCCTGCAGCGTAATGATGCGCTCGGCAGGGGTAAATATGGATATGTAATCCTTCAGGCCTTCAATAAACAAAATATCGTGCAGGTAAACCTTTTGTATTTTATGCTCGGTTTTTACGAAGATAAAGTCTGTCGAAAAATCATCCTGTTGCGCGGGCTCCGACTGGATAACGGTTTTGGTAACCGGCTGTATAATAGTTTGCGCTTTTTGTACCGACTTAAAAAACCTGTCAAAAGCTATTGGCTTTAATAGGTAATCAACCACATCCAATTCATATCCTTCAAGCGCGTATTGCGGGTATGCGGTTGTTAATATCACTTTGGCCTTGCCATTGGCAATTTTTAAAAACTGTATGCCGGTAAGCTCTGGCATTTGCACATCTAAAAACACCAGGTCGATATTGCCTGCCTGTACCAGTGTAAGGGCCTCAATAGGATTGGTTGTGGCTTTCACCAATTGCAAAAAAGGCATTTTGGATATATAATCTTCCAATATATGCAGCGCTAAAGGCTCATCATCAACTACCAGGCATCTGATCATGCTGTAAAAATAAGTGTTAAAATGATTTAAAAATTAAATTTTTTTATTCCTGTTAAAACGGTGTTAACTCTACCGATTTATAAAAGATCTCGGCCCCTTCTGATTGCAGTAGGATCCGTCCTTCGGCCACCGAACCTGTACCCCAGTTCACCAGGTGTTCGTTTACATAATGTTCTATCTGGTTGCCGTTGCAAATGATCTCCAGGGTGTTCCATTCGCCGCGGGGTTTTTCAAAATCTGCCGTGCGGAAAATATGCTTCTGGTCCCATGCTACTTCCCATTTATTTGGCGAATCTACATTGGTATGTTTTACGCACCAAAAGTCGCCGCAATCCTGTTCCTGTATTTGAAACTCTATTGATTTTGGCCAAACTGTATCCTTTTCCATTAATCCAAAATGGTAAAGAATGCCCGCGTCACGCTTGCCTTTCTGGCGTGGAAAGTACTGTTTGGTGCCCCACTTAAATACTACTTTGAGGTAATAATTGGAGTACGATTTTAAGGTGCTCATATACCCAAAGTACTTGCCCATTACATGCACTGAACCATTTTCCACGGCGAAGTTGTTATGGATATCATTGTTTTTACCCAGCGTATCTAAAAATGTATACCAACCTGTTTTATCCTTGCCGTTAAACAATTTTTGTACATTGATCTCCCTGATCCATATGTTGCGGAACGATACCGGGAACTCATGTTCCTGTAATAACAATGGCTGTGCAAAATTATGCTTCGTGTATTTTGGCTGACCAACATGCGCTACTGTGCCTTTTATTGCCACATGGTTTTGCACCAGCACGCCATTATGCAAAACAGTAATGTATGCCGGCGTTTTAAGTGAGCTATCCAGGTTAAAACGCGGAGCGGTATAAATAATATCATACTTTTGCCAAACCCCGGGTTTAAGCGAGGCGTTCACCAAAGGCACATGTTGTTTGTAAACAGAGCCTGCCTGCCCGTTGGAGTAGGTGCGGTTTTTATAACTATCCAATATTTGCAGTTCGTAACGGCTTTGCATGATCACGCCGCTGTTGCCACGCTCCTGGCCCTCACCTTTAACTATTGCTGGCGTACGCCATTCGATATGCAGCTGGCAATCCGCAAAGTTTCTCCTGGTGATGATGGATCCGCTGCCTGGCTTAACGGTGAGGATACCATCCTTAATCGTCCAGCCTGGCGRCATTCCTTTTTGATTGGTCCACTCATTAAGGTTTTTTCCATCAAATAGTATAATAGCATCCGATGGAGCTTTATTACCCACACCCGGTAATACTACAGCCGGTTCCGGATCCCATACTTCAGTAAGTTTAGGATCATTTTGAGCTGAAGCATTGTATCCGCATACGGCTAACCAAAGGAAAAGTAAGGTGGTTTTTAACTGGTTCATGGTTTGGTTATTATCTTATAAAACTATAGATAATTCGCAAGTATAGGTGTCTGCTTCGTCCCTGATATTTAAAGTATATTTTCCGGTATAGAGCAAATTAAGTCGCCTTTGCACATTAGTTAAACCTATGCCGCCTATGGCATCACGATTATGGGTATGCTTTTTATTCTGAATGTAAAAGTGAAGCTTACACTCTTCAACATTAATGAGCAGTTTTATAGGCGTCATTACATCATTAGCCACGCCGTGTTTAAAAGCGTTCTCGATAAAAGCGATAAGCAGCAAAGGAACGATTTGCTGGTTGGTTACATCTCCCATTACTTTAAAATCAATAAATGCCTTATTCCCGAAGCGGATCTTTTGCAGGTCGATATAGTTGTGCAGGTATTGGAGCTCCTTACTCAAATCAACCTTGTTGTCATTACACTCATAYAGCATATAACGCATAATTTCTGATAACTTCAGAATCGCTTCGGGTGTTGTTTCAGATCGCTGATAGGCAAGCGAGTAAATGCTGTTTAGCGAGTTGAACAAAAAATGAGGGTTTATCTGTGATTTCAGGAAGGCCAGTTCGGCGCTCAATCGTTGATTTTCCAGTTCGCGCTGGATGCGTTCGTTCATGAACCAGTCGGTTGTAAATTTGAGTACAGTACTCAGGAAAACAAATATCAAACTGGCAAAAACCGTACTGAAAAAATAGGCAGTAAAGCTGATGGTCTGGCCTTTCATACGGGTAAGTACTATATCCTTGAAAAGCAGGCCCATACCATATTTCCCAATACCATAAACAACAATAGTGATTACGATAACAAAGGCATAAGCCCAGTAACGTTTTTTATCAAGGAATTGTGGGATATATACAAGAAAGTTAAGGTAAAACAAACTGATATTGATTGCAGGATATAACAAAAATATAACCAGTAATTGTTTGGTATTCAAGTGATCATTGAGGGTTGCGAGGAACACGAAAAACGAGATCATGGCCAGCCAAAAAAGTAAATGCCAGAAAATATGCCAGGCTGTTTTTGTAATACGGGTTTGTTTATCTGTTGAAATAGAATCCTGCATTGCTGTGATTAAATACCTTATAATATACCAGTGGTAACGGCATGTAATTTAATATTTTGATTGTTATACAAGTGGATATTTATATATAGTAATTTATTTTGTCGATGAACCGGCTTTAATGATCGATGAACCGGTTAAAGTGTTAAAAAAACAGTTCATCTATAAACTCTGTGTGTTGGTCTAATACTTTTTAGCAGGTGACGAAATAAGTATTTCTTTGTTCTATCAAATCACTTGCAATGAAAACGCTTATCAAAAATTCAAATCCTTTTATCATGTTACTGATACCTGTAATGTTTGCCTTAATTTTAGGGGTAAGCTATCAGTTTGAACAAAAAAAGGAATCATGTATAATGGGGAATTCAGCTGTACATGCTACGTCGTTGTTTTACAAAGGTATAACCCTTGTTAAAACTGTTTGCTCTATAGCAAAAAGTAACGATGTATGGTAATCCGTACCGAAGGATTATCTTTCAACTTCGGCGATCAGCAGGTTGTTAAATCATTGGGCCTGCAAGTTCCTGAGGGAAGCATATATGGTTTTCTTGGCCCAAACGGCGCCGGGAAAACCACTACCATCAAACTCCTGTTAAACCTGCTAAAAGTACAAAGTGGCAGCATCCGCATATTTGAACAGGATATTCAACACCACCGCATCAATATACTATCACAAATAGGTTCACTTATTGAGCAGCCTGCTATTTACCTTCATCTTAGCGGGAAAGAAAATTTACTTAATCGTGCCCTGTTGTTACAGGTACCCATAAAGCGGGTTGACGAAATGCTGACCCTGGTACAGCTTACCAATGCTGCCGATAAAAAAGCAGGGCAGTATTCCTTAGGTATGAAACAACGCCTGGGCATTGCGCTGGCCCTGCTTGCCGATCCCAAGCTTCTTATATTGGATGAGCCAACTAATGGCCTTGATCCCAACGGAATTATTGAAGTACGTGAGCTTCTCATCAAACTGGTAACTAAATATAACAAAACCGTATTTATATCAAGCCATTTGCTGGCCGAAGTGGAACGCATGGCTACCCACGTAGGTATCATTAATAATGGCGAGCTGCTTTTTCAGGGAAGCATAGCCGAGTTGCAGGCATTGAGCCAGCCGTTGGTATGCATTGAGGCCGATAATACGGTAGATGCCGCCAATTTACTTACCCGCAACGGTTTTAAGGTTACCGATGTTACCGATAAATACCTATATGTAACATACGTAAGTAAAGAAAAAACCGCCGAGATCAATTCCTTACTACACCGCAATGGCTACGCTATATATAGTATTGGGAAGCAGCAAAAAGACCTTGAGCGATTATTTTTAGATATTACCCAAAATGCCTGAACCATATGAAAGGATTTATATTATCGTTCCGGTCGGAGTTTTATAAGAGCCGCAAAACCTTGGGATTTTGGGCCTCTGTTTTACTGCCATTACTCATATGCTCCCTGCTTTTTGTAGGATTTCTTGTTAAAAGTGAAAAACTTGCGGGCACGCCTCCAATGATGCTATGGGTGCAGTTTGCCGGCGCTATAATGGGCATAATGGGCTCGTTACTGTTGCCCATGTTTACCATTTTTATTGCGTACTCTGTAAATAGTATCGAACATAAATCAGATACATGGAAAAGCTTATTTAGTTTGCCAATATCAAGATGGTCTGTATATGGGGCAAAGTTTACCTATGCTATTTTCCTGATACTTGTAACGCTTGCACTATTTGTACTATTCACCATTGGCTTTGGTAATTTATTAAGTGTGGTAAAGCCCGACCTCAGGTTTGATAATTACCATATGGAGAAACAACTTGCAGAAATGTATTTTAAGCTGTTTTTATCATCATTAGGCATATTATCAATACAGTTCCTGCTGAGCTTACTTTGGTCGGATTTTTTGAAGCCAATGGGTATTGGCTTTGTTTGTACTATAACGGGTGTAATTTTAGCATCCAAAAATTGGGAGTATTGTTACCTTTTTCCTTATTCGCATCCAATGGTGGCTATAACTACCATGATGCGCCACGGAGACAAGCGGATAACGGAAATACAAATAGATGTGTTCACTAAAGATGTATTTGTAAGCCTGGCGGTAGGAGTGGTTGTTTTTATAGTGGGTTATTTTATTGTGCTAAAAAAGAGCGTGAAATAGATGCATGGTTGAGTGGGTATGCAGATATTTCAATATAATTTATTGTTCGTCGGCACACTAAAATAATAGGCCCTCAGCTTTTGGCATGTCACATTTGTAAAACAACAATGACTCAAAAACTGGTTTATAAAATTGGTTTTGCAGCATTGGAGACAACCTTTAAGGTGCGGCAAAAAACATGTGTTTATCCTCACCTTATGCCTTTCATCTCAAAAAGAAAAAAACACTTTCCACTTATCGTATTTTTCCCTACATTTGCGGGCTAATTGTTGCTCATTGAAATCGCTTAGAACATATTCGATTCCTTTTACAGGACTTAAGCTGGGGAAACACCAGTTTGAATTTACTGTTGATGACGCTTTTTTTAACGAATTTGAATATTCGCTGGTTAAAAAGGCTAACTTGCAGTGCTCCGTAGATTTGGATAAACAGGAAACAATGATCATTCTGAATTTTGTGATCAAAGGCACCGTTGATGCAAATTGCGATAGGTGTTTGGCCCAATATCCACAATTGCTGGATATTGCCGAACAACAGATAGCTAAATTTAGCGAGGAGCCAATTGATGAGGACGATGAGATTATCACCCTTAGCAAAAATGATCACGAGATCAATATCGCGGGGTTAATATATGAATATATAAATGTTGCCATGCCATTTATATCGGTATGTGACAACGAGGGTAACACCCCATATTGTGATACAGAAATGCTCGAAAAGTTGAAAAACCTTTCGGGAAACGAAGAACAAACCGAGCATACAGACCCACGGTGGGATGTACTCAAAAAAATAAATAAATAATAAACATAACAGGATCATGCCACATCCAAAACGTAAAATATCCAAATCAAGAAGAGATAAGCGCAGAACTCATTACAAAGCTGTAGCCCCATCATTAACTACCTGCCAAACTACAGGTGCCATACATTTGCCGCACAGAGCTTATACTGTTGATGGTAACCTTTACTACAACGGTAAAGTACTTATTGAGAAAGCAGCTGTAGCATAAGTTTATTTTCTGAAAATGAAGATTGGCTTAGATATTATGGGCGGTGATTTTGCTCCCAAAGCAACTGTTTTAGGAGCAATCGAAGCTTATAAGGCTTTATCTGCCGACCAAAAACTGGTACTTATTGGAGATAAAGAAGTCGCTGCTACTATTCTTCAAGAAAATAATGTTAGCCCCGATCATTTCGAGTTTGTACATACAACCGAAGTGATTGGTATGGGCGAACACCCTACAAAAGCTATTGTACAAAAACCAAATTCGAGTATTTCGGTTGGTTTTCAACTGCTTAAGGAGGGACAAATTCAGGCGTTCTCGTCGGCTGGCAACACTGGTGCTATGCTGGTTGGTTCTATGTTTAGTGTAAAAACTATTCCGGGCGTGGTGCGCCCTGCAATGACCACTATTGTACCCAAACTTGAAGGAGGTTTGGGTATTTTGTTGGACGTAGGTGCCAATGCCGATTGTAAACCCGAAGTTTTATTGCAGTTTGGCATATTGGGCAGCTTATTTGCCCAGGCGGTTTATAATATTGATAACCCGCGTGTAGCACTCATTAACATTGGCGAAGAGGAAGAGAAAGGTAATATTCTTTGCCAGGCCACCTATCCTTTAATGAAGGAAACCAAGCTGTTTAATTTTGTTGGTAATGTTGAAGGGCGCGACTTATTTAGCGAGGGGGCCGATGTTTTTGTGTGCGATGGTTTTACAGGCAATGTAATATTAAAGCTTGCCGAAACGTTTTATGTTATCACCCGCAAAAAACAGTTTAAGGATGAGTTTTTCGATAGGTTCAACTATGAACAATACGGTGGCAGCCCTATTTTGGGTGTAAATGCTCCCGTTGTTGTTGGCCATGGCATATCAAATCCCGAGGCTATTAAAAACATGATCCTTTTATCAAAAAACATGGTTGAGAGCGGCCTGGTTGATAAAATAAAACAAGCTTTTCAGTAAAAATATAAAGATGAGTAAAATTCATGCCGCTATTACTGCTGTACATGGTTACGTGCCCGACTACGTATTAACCAACCAGGAACTGGAAACATTGGTTGATACTAACGACGAGTGGATTGTGAGCCGTACAGGCATTAAAGAGCGCCGTATATTAAAGGGCGAAGGTTTGGGTACATCTGATTTGGCTGTACCTGCTGTGCAGGCATTACTAAAAAAACGCGGTATCGGTGCCGAAGAACTTGACCTTATTATTTTTTGCACCACTACACCCGACTTTGTTTTCCCGGCTACCGCAAATATTTTAGCAAATAAAATTGGCGCAAAAAACGCCTGGGGATATGATCTTTCGGCTGCATGTTCGGGCTTTATATTTGGCCTTGCAACAGGTTCACAGTTTATCGAGAGCGGCAAGCATAAAAAAGTATTAGTAGTTGGCGGTGATAAAATGTCATCAATAACCAACTATCAAGATAGGGCTACCTGCATTATTTTTGGCGATGGCTGCGGTGCCGTTTTGCTTGAACCCAATGATGAAGGCAACGGGATCATGGATTCCATATTAAAAAGTGATGGCTCGGGCGTTGCTTACCTGCACCAAAAAGCAGGAGGATCTGTAAAGCCCGCATCACATGAAACAGTTGATGCCCGTGAGCACTATGCTTACCAGGAAGGCCAGGCTGTTTTTAAATTCGCGGTTACCAATATGGCCGATGTGGCTCATGAGGTAATGGAACGCAATAACCTAACTGCCGATGATGTTGCATGGCTGGTACCTCACCAGGCCAATAAACGCATTATTGATGCCACCGCAAGGCGCACCGGCTTAAGCGATGATAAGGTGATCATTAACATTGAACGTTACGGCAATACAACAAACGGCACCATTCCACTATGTTTATGGGAGTGGGAAAGTAAATTTAAAAAAGGCGATACCCTTATTTTAGCGGCCTTTGGCGGCGGCTTTACCTGGGGTTCCATCTACCTAAGGTGGGCTTATTAGATGTACAGATTATAGATGTGCAAATATGGCGCGATGTATATTAGAAATTTAAAACATCCAACCATTATTAAATGTTAAATTGCGTAATAGGTAATAATTATAAATATAAAATCGCATATTAATACCGTTAATTAACTAATAAATAAGAGGTAAAAATAATCTGCACATCTGCATATTTGCACATCTTAAATCTGCACATTTGCAATTAACTTAGATAATAAAACTTTGTCCCAAACCAATTAATCCCACTATGGATATTAAACAAATTCAGGACCTTATTCGCTTTGTGTCAAAATCGGGCGTAAACGAAGTGTCAATTGAGCAGAAAGATTTTAAGATCACTATAAAAACCAACGAGACACAGCCGCAAGTTATTCATGCCAGCATACCGGCACAAACTGCTCCAGCTGCGTTGCCGGCAGCCCCGGTTGCAATTGAGCCAGCTGCTCCTGCACTACCTGTTGGTCCGGATACATCTAAGTATCTTACTATCAAATCGCCGATGATTGGTACTTTTTACCGCTCGGCAAGTCCTGATAAACCATTGTTTGTAAATGTTGGCGACGAAATTAAAGCAGGCAGCGTGGTTTGTATCATTGAAGCCATGAAGCTTTTCAACGAAATTGAATCAGAAATATCGGGCCGTATTGTGAAAGTACTGGTTGATAACTCATCGCCGGTAGAGTACGACCAACCTTTATTTTTAGTAGAACCTATATAACGATGTGCAAATGTGCGGATTTCAAATGTGCAGATGATTTTTAATTCATTTGCACATTTGTAGTTTACACAATTGAACATCAATCATTAATATTTTTCATCTGCATATTTGCACATTTGTAATTTGCACATCAAAGAAACCATGTTTAAAAAAATATTAATAGCTAACCGGGGCGAGATAGCCCTGCGAATTATCCGTACCTGCAAAGAGATGGGTATTAAAACCATAGCTGTATATTCAACTGCCGACCGAGATAGCCTTCATGTACGTTTTGCTGATGAAGCTGTTTGTATAGGCCCCCCTCCAAGCCGCGATTCTTATTTGAATATTCCTAACATCATTTCGGCTGCCGAGCTTACCAACGCGGATGCTATACATCCGGGTTATGGTTTCCTATCAGAAAATGCCAAATTCTCGGCTATTTGTGCCGATTACGGAATTAAATTCATTGGTGCTACTGCCGATCAGATCAACTCAATGGGCGATAAAGCTTCAGCTAAAGAAACCATGAAAAAAGCCGGTGTACCTATTGTGCCGGGATCTGATGGATTACTTACTGATATTAAATCGGGTATCGCTATAGCTAATAAAATAGGCTACCCCGTAATACTAAAAGCAACTGCAGGTGGCGGTGGCCGCGGTATGYGTATTGTTTGGCAAGACAGCGAGTTTGAGAACGCGTGGGATTCTGCCCGTGCCGAATCTGGCGCTGCCTTTGGCAACGATGGCCTGTACCTTGAAAAATATGTTCAGGATCCGCGGCACATCGAGATCCAGGTAGTGGGTGATCAGTATGGTAAAGTATGCCATTTGTCTGAACGGGATTGTTCTATTCAACGCCGTCACCAAAAATTGGTTGAAGAATCTCCATCACCATTTATGACCGAAAAACTTCGCAAAAAAATGGGCGAAGCTGCTATAAAAGGAGCGAAGGCTGTAAAATACGAAGGTGCCGGTACTGTAGAGTTTTTGGTTGATAAAGACCGTAACTTCTACTTCATGGAAATGAACACCCGGATCCAGGTAGAACACCCGGTTACCGAAGAGGTGATCAACTTCGACCTGATCAAAGAACAGATTAAGGTTGCATCGGGAATTCCGATCTCTGGTAAAAATTACGAGCCAACCATGCATGCCATTGAGTGTCGTATCAATGCCGAAGACCCTTATAACAATTTCCGCCCTTCACCCGGTAAAATAACCAATTTTCATTCGCCGGGCGGACATGGTGTACGTATTGATACCCATGTTTATACGGGGTATGTAATACCGCCAAACTATGATTCTATGATAGCAAAAGTAATTTGCTGCGCTCAAACACGCGAGGAGGCTTTAAGTACCATGGAGCGCGCCTTAAGCGAGTTTGTAATTGAAGGTGTAAAAACAACCATCCCTTTCCACCTGAAATTGTTAAAGGATGCAAACTTCCGTGCAGGTAATTTTACTACCAAGTTTATGGACACGTTTGAAATGTAAAATAAATTCAAACTATCTTCATACAATAGAACGTACTTAGCACAATAGCGTTAATACAGCGGTATTAAATATATAATGAGCGACAATAAATTAATTAAAGCCATAAAGGATAAAGGCAAAACGATGGAGGCAGAAATGTCGTTCTTCGACCATATTGAAGCTTTAAGATGGCATTTGATACGGGCCTCCATAGCAATTGTAGTATTTACCAGCGTGGTTTTTTATTATTACGATTGGATTTTTGATACCGTTATTATGGGTCCCAGCAAGCCAACCTTCTGGACTTACCGGATGCTTTGCGCGCTGGGTGAGGCCCTGCATCGCCCTGGTTTTTGTATTGATAAAATTAACATCCAGCTCATAAATACCGAGATGGCCGGGCAGTTTACCCTGCAAATTAACTCATCATTATTAATTGGTATCACATTAGGTTTCCCCTACCTGTTGTTTGAATTATGGCGCTTTATACGTCCGGCGTTGCATGAAAAAGAACGTAAAGCAGCATCGGGTTTTGTGTTTTACGCAACCGGCCTGTTCATTACAGGAGTTTTGTTTGGTTACTATGTTATTACGCCCGAGTCGATCAATTTTCTTTCGGGTTATACAGTAAGTTCATCAATCCATAATTTATTTGATATCGACTCCTACATTTCATCTGTGGCTACATTAACCCTGGCAACAGGTGTAGTTTTTGAGCTGCCCATTTTAGTGTATGTATTATCAAGCCTGGGCGTACTTACAGCTAAGTTTATGCGCGACACCAGGCGGTATGCAATAGTTGCCATATTGGTTGTAGCTGCTGTTGTAACCCCTACACCTGATATGATGACCATGACTGTGGTAAGTATCCCGCTATTTATTTTATACGAAGTAGGTATCCTGGTATCGGCGGTTGTGGAAAAAAGGAAATTGAAGAGAGCGGAAGCTGATGGCTTTTAAATGATGTGCAGATTTCAGATTTCAAATGTGCAGATGAAGAAGTAAATCTATTTTAGATAAGCTGATAATAAAAAAACTTATTGAAAGCCTCATCGTTTATTAGCGGTGGGGCTTTGTTTATTAAGCCACAATTTGCACATTTGAAGGATACAATGCTTAACTTAATTAATGTACGCATACGCAGCTCATCATCTGCGTATTTCCACATTTGAAATCTGCATATCTAAATTACATGACCAATCTCCCGCCATTAGCCGAACGTCTGCGCCCGAAATCGTTAGATGATTATGTGGGGCAAAAGCATCTTGTTGGTCCGGGTGCGGTTTTGCGTAAGGCAATTGAATCGGGAGCGTTGCCTTCTATGCTGTTCTGGGGGCCACCAGGGGTGGGTAAAACTACATTGGCCTATATCATTTCGCAATCATTATATCGCCCGTTCTTTTCGCTTAGCGCAATTAATTCAGGAGTGAAGGATGTTCGCGAAGTAATAGAAAAAGCATCTTTGTTAAAAGAACAAGGCGAAACGTTGCCCATTTTGTTTATTGATGAAATTCACCGTTTTTCTAAATCGCAGCAGGATTCATTATTGGGTGCGGTTGAGCGGGGCATAGTTACGCTGATAGGTGCAACAACAGAAAATCCTTCATTCGAGGTGATCTCGGCCTTGCTGTCGCGATGCCAGGTATACATTTTGAAACCTTTGGAAGAGGAGGACCTGCTGAACCTGCTTGATAAAGCCATGAAGGATGATGTTGTGCTCAAAGAAAAGCGCATTAATATAAAAGATCATGAGGCCCTGCTGCGCTTATCGGGAGGTGATGCCCGTAAGCTGCTCAATATATTTGAACTGCTTGTAAACGCTTTTGATAGCCCAGAGATAGTTTTAACCGATGAGGTAGTACTGGAGCATGTACAGCAAAATATGGCCCTGTATGATAAAACAGGCGAGCAACATTATGATATCATTTCGGCCTTTATCAAATCTATGCGTGGCAGCGATCCCAACGGGGCCGTGTATTGGCTGGCCCGGATGATCATTGGTGGGGAGGATCCGCTATTCATCGCCCGCCGTATGCTCATCCTGGCGTCTGAGGACATAGGAAACGCCAATCCAAATGCTCTTTTGTTGGCACAGAGCTGTTTTGAAGCAGTGAACAAAATAGGCATGCCAGAGTCGCAACTGATATTATCGCAAACAGCCATTTATTTGGCAACGTCAGCTAAAAGCAACTCGGCCACAACAGCCATTGGAGCAGCAATGGCATTGGTACGCCAAACCGGCGATCTCCCTGTTCCGCTGCACCTGCGCAACGCACCCACCAAATTCATGAAAAATATAGGCTACGGTAAAGATTATAAATATGCTCATAGCTATGAAGGCAATTTTACCGACCTCGATTTTTTACCGGATGCAATCAGGGGAACAAAAATATACCAGCCGGGTAACAATGCTAAGGAAAACGAATCAAAAGAGAAGTTGAAAAAACTTTGGGGCGATAGGTATAAGTATTGATTCACACGAGTTACACTAATTGAATCGAATTTCACGAATTGATTCAAACGAATTGAAGTATTTAATTCGGGTCTCACGAAATAGCATATGGAAGCCAGTTATTTCTTTTGAGTTTAATGTTGTCAGCTTCAGGTAGTTGGTTTTAAAGTTTTTGAAAATCGAATGGATTCGTACAATTCGCGTTTGTTTAAATTAGTGTGTATATGGTAACATCCTTCATCAGTCATGAATTAAAAGCTTTTTGGCGATCAAAAAATACGGGGAAAAGTATCGCCATACGGGTGGTGATGGGCGTTTTCATCCTTTACCTGTTTATAAATGTGCTTGTCGTTGGGTTTTTACTGGATAAATTTTTGGAGCACGCTTTTCCTAACGAGGAAGTGATCATCCCTTTTTGTGGTATCATCCTCATTTATTTTCTCTTTGATCTGCTCATGCGGCTGCAGTTTCAGGAATTGCCCACACTTAGGGTGCAGCCTTACCTGCATCTGCCCATAAAAAGGAATTTCCTGGTGAAGTATCTGGCCTTAAGTGCAACATTATCCGTATTTAACCTGTGGCCCTTTGTGCTGTTTTTACCCTTTATTTTTAAGGCGATTGCCCCGGATTCGGGAGCGGTAATTGTTTCGGCTTTTATTATCGCTATAGCTGGCTTTACTCTATTTAACAACTACCTTGCACTTTATCTTAAAAGGAAATCAAATATTAATGGCTGGGTATTTTTAATTTCGGCGGCTGTTTTGATCCTGATAATTGTAAGCGATTTTTTATGGCATATCACATCCCTACGCGCTGTCTCTTACGTCTTCTTCGGTAAATTACTTACCATGCCAGCTTTGGCCTTGGTGCCGGTTAGCCTTGGCGTGGCAATGTATTATTTAAACTTTGTATATCTTAAACAAAACCTTTACCTCGAGGATCTTACCGCGCACAAGGCAAGCTCCTATAAAAGCAGTACCGATATCCCCTTCTTATCAAGGTTTGGTTCTGTTGGCGATTTAACTGCTAACGAAATTAAACTGGTTTTACGTAATAAACGGTCGCGCTCGGCACTGGTTATGGGGTTATTTTTTTTGTTTTACGGACTCACATTTTATTCTAACCCCCACTTTGGCGACGGTTACAAGGTCTTTGCTGGCATGTTCATGACGGGTATTTTCATTATCAACTATGGCCAATTTATGTTTGGCTGGCAGGCATCACACTTTGATGGTTTACTGGTAAGCAAAATAAACTTTGCCGATTTTATTAAAGCCAAGTACCTGCTGTTTACCGCTATCTCAACCGTGTTTTTTATTCTCACCATACCTTATGTTTATTTTGGATGGCGTGTGGTAATGATACACTTTGTGATGTACCTGTGGAACATTGGCGTAAATACCCCCATGGTGCTGTATTTTGCCAATCGCAATTTTAAAAGGCTCGATCTGTCAAAAGGTACGGCACTCAATTGGGAAGGCGTTGGTGCCACACAATGGATCCTGTCGCTGCCGCTTATCATTACGCCGTTTATCATTTATAGTCCGTTCGCGTTATTGAAACATACGGATATCGGGCTTGCTTTAATAGCGGTTATTGGCATAACCGGTGTCTTAACCCGCGACTACTGGATAAAAGTGCTCGAAACAGATTACTACACCAAAAGATATACCATAGCCGAAGGCTTCAGAAATAAATAACCATGATTGAAATTAATAACCTTAAAAAAGTATATAACGGCATTACGGTAGTAGATGTGCCCCACCTGCTGATCGGCAAAGGCGAAAGTGTAGGCCTGGTTGGTAATAATGGTGCTGGTAAAACTACCCTGTTCCGCATGATCCTTGATCTCATCCGCCCGGAAACCGGGCAGGTATTATCAAATGGCGAAGTGGTGGCCGGTCATGAAAACTGGAAAAACTATACCGCCTCATATCTTGATGAGGGCTTCCTGATAGATTACCTAACACCAGAGGAATACCTGTATTTTATTGGCGGCCTGCATCAGCAAAGCAAAGCCACGGTAGATGAAACCCTATCGCAATTGGGCGACTTTTTTAACGATGAGATACTAAAGAAAGGCAAATACATCCGCGATTTATCTAAAGGGAACCAATGCAAGGTTGGGGTGGCATCGTGCCTGCTGCAAAATCCACAATTGCTGATGCTGGATGAGCCTTTTGCCAATATTGACCCAAGTACGCAGTTCAGGCTAAAGAATATGCTGAAGGATCAGAATAAAAACAAAGGGGTTACCAATATAGTATCCAGCCATGATCTTAACCACATCACCGATATTTGCGACCGGATCCTGCTGATGGAAAAAGGTGTGATCATTAAGGATATTGCCACCAGTTCATCGACATTAAAGGAGTTGGAAGATTATTTTGGGGTGGGGCAAACCGCCGAGGAGCCTACGCCTTTTATTTTAAAGGTTGACGAGGAAGAGAATCATTAAGAAAACGGATTATATTTTGGAAAGACTTACGAAGTTTAACCCGGTAATATGGTTTTTGGCCTCGTTAAGGGCTTTGCCGTTTAAAAACTTAACAAGTCTAATTATCGATCAAATTTACCTAAATTGTCTCGAAAATCCATTACATGAAAAAAATCCTCTTTGTAAGCCTTATTCTGCTTGTTTCATTAAAAGCCATTGCGCAGCAAGCTGACCAGGATGCTGTAAAGCAAACCATCAATACTATGTTTGATGCAATGCGCAAAGGCGATAGTACCATGCTGCGGTCGGCCTTTCATAAAAATATTGTTTTCGAGGGGATCTCAAACAAAAAAGATGGCACAGTTTCATTGGATATTGATAACCCCAATGATTTTATAAAAACTGTTGGTACGCCGCATAAAGAAATCTGGGATGAGCAGATCATCTTTAAAGATATTAAAATTGATGGCGACCTGGCAAGTGTTTGGACGCCTTATAAGTTTTATTTGGGCAAAACCTTTAGCCATTGCGGGGTAGACGTTTTTTCACTCATGCGTACACCTACAGGCTGGAAGATTATTTACGTTGTTGACACCCGGCGTAAGGATAATTGCCCGGAGTAAACTACAACGTCCCTAATTTCACCATCCCATAAAACAAGCCGGCGCAATGCATAGCCTGTACAACTTTGTTTTCCAGGAGTAATTGTTTCACTTGGGGAATGGAGTATTCTTCAACAATTAATTCCTCATATTCATCCAATGATTGTTCCTGTACTTTTTTGCCTCCCTTAGCCAAATAAGTAAATGTTTGATTGTTGGCTGTGGATGGGTTGCCGTAAACGGTACATAGTAGTTCAAAATCATCAAACTGGTAACCTGTTTCTTCCAGCAACTCACGGCGCAGGCCATCAACCGGCGATTCATCACCATCAATTACTCCACCCGGAATTTCGAGCGATATAATGCCTGCTGCATGGCGGTATTGCTTTACCATAAGCACTTTATTATCTTCGGTAACGGCAACTGCATTAACCCAGTTGCTGTATTCTAAAACATAGTAATCGTCAACAATTTTGCCACTGGGCATTTCGCAGCGGTCAATGCGCAGTGTAGCCCACGGACCTTTATGTATATATTTAGATGAAAGCAGTTTCCAGGTAAGATTTTTACTCATAGTTGTTTTTTATAAATTGATAGATGGTATTTTGTTTGTTAATATTTTCAAATGACGAGCTATGGTGCTTTTTCTCCAGCAATTCAAAAAGCATCAATATTTTTTGTAGGGTAGCTAAAGTTTCTGGCGAGGGGGTAAATGGCTCAGTATGCATGTATAGTAATTGCGCCAAAGCTTCCAGTTTATCGGCTTTATAATTTCCTTTTACCAGTAACAGTTCAAAATCTTCGGCAGTTAATGCTAATAATTCATCCAGCTTTATATTAAACTCATTTTGCAGCATGGTATCTGCAAGCTTGATAAATTCATCCGGTTTTGCCTGTTCTTTAAAACCCGCAATACGCGCCATCATGAGTGAGATTTTCTCCAACTCATTTAAAATATAATCTTTATGCATTCAAAGGTAAATTTGGGCTGGCTATCAATAATTCAAAACTTAGCAATTCTCTAATTAATTCTACCAGCTGCCGCTTGAACCGCCGCCTCCGCCGCTGCCGCCGCCGAAACCTCCAAAACCGCCGCCACCGCTACCGCCACCTCCTCCAGAGAACCCTCCCCAGTCAGAACCGCTGCTGCGGCCACTACCACCAAGTAGACTGCCGGCCAAAAACCACCAGAAGGGGCTTGCGCCACCTCTGCGGCCAATGATTTGGCGGCCACCACCGCCACCACGGTTACGGAATACCAGTATCAGGATAACTACTATGATAATGATCACAATAAACCCGCTGCCGCCACCTTTGCTCGCCTGTTCTTTTGGTTCGGCTTTATATTCGCCTTTCATGTACTTCATGAGGCTGTTGGTTGCAGCCTCCAGTCCGCCGTAATAGTCACCCTGCTTAAAGTGAGGTTTCATATCCTTTTGGATGATCTCCTGCGTAATCACATCCGGTACAGCGCCTTCGGCGCCGTACCCGGTTTGGATACTCATTTTGCGGTCGCTGATGGCAACCAACACCAAAATGCCATTATTCTTCTTTTTCTCGCCGATACCCCATTTACGCAGCAATTGCACACCGTAGGCATTAATATCATAGTTGCCGGTTGATCTCATGATCACAACCGCTATTTGCGTAGATGTAGAATCGTTAAAGGCAACCAGTTTGTCTTCCAGCTTTTGCTTATCGGCCGCTGATAGGGTATTGGTATAGTCGGTAACCAATGTAGTTGAGCGCTCAGGGAGCTCCTGGGCAAATGCAATAGCGGTACAAAGTGCCAGGCTACAAAATATGATGAATTTTTTGAACATGTATTTCATTGATTATTCGCCATCCATAAAAGCAATATCATCGGGCAACTCGTTAGCATCGCCGGTATTATGCGGGAAATATTTTTGAAGCTGTTCGCCGGCTATTTTTAAACCGGTAACAATTCCTTCAACAATAWCGCCATACTTAAAATGCTTAAGCATTTCTTCTTTTGTATCGTCCCAGAAATTGGCCGGTACAACCTGGTTTATACCTGCATCACCAATAATGGCAAACTTGCGGTCTACAGTGGCTACATAAACAAGCACCCCATGACGCAGGGCGGTTTTATGCATATTAAGCTGGTAAAAATATTTTGCGGCGCGATCAAGTACATCCTCACTGCACTTTTTTTCTATACAAACCCGTATTTCACCAGTACTGCGGTTCTCAGCATCCTCAATAACCTTGCGGATCCGCTGCTGTTCTTCTTCGTTAAATACTGCCATTTGTTTTTGTGGTTACACTGATTTTATTTGTGAAACTAAAAAAACTAAAACTGAACCTTCGGGGCTTTGTCTGACCCAGGCTCGGCAGTAAAATATCCTTTTTCGGAAAAGCCAAACATTTTAGCGGTGATGTTAGCCGGAAACGAGCGGATCTTGGTATTGAATTCCTGTACGGCAGTATTAAAATCCTGGCGGGAAACCTGTATGCGGTTTTCTGTACCTTCTATCTGTGCCTGTAGTCCCAAAAAATTCTGGTTAGTTTTCAGATCAGGGTAGTTTTCTGTAACTGCCAGCAACCTACCTAAGGCCGAGCTTAATTCTCCCTGGGCAGCCTGGAAAGCTTTGATAGACTCCGGGGTTAGTTTAGTAGGATCAACCTGAACTGATGTTGCTTTGGCACGTGCCTCAACAACGGCGGTAAGAGTGCTTTTTTCAAAGTTGGCTGCACCTTTAACAGTGTTTACCAAATTTGGTATCAGGTCGCTGCGGCGTTGATATTGGCTTTGTACAGCGGCCCATTGAGTTTTTACATTTTCGTCGAGCTTAACCATGCTGTTGTAGCTGCACGAACTTAGGGACATGGCAACCGTGACAACTAATATTACTGATAATAGCTTTTTCATTGATGGTTTGTTTTTTTAGATATGTTTTCGATTAGATTACAAAACGCATACCGTTGTTACAAAAGGTACGGTTTAATGACATTATGTCAAGGTACAGTTTTTATTACCGTTATAGAAACATTTAAGTGTTATGCTTTATATTTGGGGACTTAAAACGTTTTACCAACTGACCCCGTTCATTAAAATGAAGAAGATATTTTATGTTTTTTTAGCTTTTGTCTCTTTTGGAGCACATGGGCAAACGGCCTCCCGGGAACAATTAGTACAATATGTACGCCCTATCATTGGCACACAGCGGATGGGGCACGTATATCCCGGAGCCACAGTGCCTTTCGGGATGGTGCAGCTGAGCCCCGAAACGGATACTGCGGGCTATGAGCTGAATGGCAAATACAATCCAGATGTATACAAATACTGTGCGGGCTACCAGTACGATGATAAAACAATAGTAGGCTTCAGCCATACCCACTTCAGTGGTACGGGGCACTCAGACCTGGGCGACTTTTTAATCATGCCAACGGTAGGCACTTTAAAACTAAACCCCGGCACCGCCGATAAACCCGGCAGCGGTTATCGCTCCGGATTCTCGCACCAGAACGAGGTGAGCCAGGCCAATTACTATAAAGTAAAACTGGACGAAAGCAGTATTACAGCCGAGATGACCACCACAGCCAGGGTAGGCTTCCACCAATACACATTTCCAAAATCAGACAACGCGCATATAGTGCTCGATCTGATGGCAGGTATCTATAACTATCCCGATAAAAACGTATGGACGTATTTGCGGGTAGTAAACGACAGTACCGTAATTGGTTACCGGCAAACCAACGGCTGGGCCAGAACAAGAACCCTGTACTTTGCAATGAGCTTTAACAAAGCTTTTTACCAGCACGGCTATAAAAAATATGATAAACGGGAAGTATATGGCGGTTTCTGGGGTAAGTTCAATCAAACCAAAAACTTCCCTGAGATAGCAGGCAGGCAGATCAGGAGCTACTTCGACTTCAAGACCGAAGCGGGAGAAAAGATCAAGATCAAGTTCTCCATATCGCCGGTAAGCATGGCAGGGGCGCTGAATAATATGCAAACCGAGATCCCCGGCTGGGACTTTGACAAAGTAAAAGCCGATGGACAACAGCTTTGGGAAACCGAGCTGCATAAAATAGTGATCCAGGGTAACCAGGAGATCAAGGAGAACTTTTATACCTCGATGTACCATACGATGATCAACCCCACCATGTATATGGACGCTGACGGCCAGTATAAAGGAATTGACCAAAACGTACACAAAGCCGAAGGGTTTACCAACTATACCACATTTTCTCTTTGGGATACCTACCGGGCATTGCACCCGCTGTTCAATATCATCGAACCTAAAAGGAATGCTGATATGGTAAAATCGATGCTGGCTCATTATGACCAGAGCCCGGAACATATGCTACCTGTATGGTCCAACTCGGGTAACGAGAACTGGTGTATGAGCGGTTATCACAGCGTAGCCGTAATAGCCGATGCTGTGGTCAAAGGAATCGTAAACTTTGATGCCAACAAGGCGCTGGACGCCTGTGTAGCCACGGCCAGGCATAAAGATTATGAAGGCATAGGCGAGTACATAGATAAAGGCTATATTCCAGATGAAAAAAGCGGTGTATCGGTATCCTCTACCGTTGAATATGCCTTTGACGACTGGGCCATCGCCCAATTGGCCAAAAAGCTGAACCGGATGGACATTTACAACGAATTCATCAAAAGGTCTGAAAACTATAAGAACGTGTACGATCCAACGATAGGCTTCATGCGCCCCAAACTAACAGACGGCACTTTTCGCAAAAAGTTCGATCCGCTGAGCACCATTAACGAAGGGTTTATAGAAGGCAACAGCTGGAACTATACGCTTTTTGCCCCGCAGGACCCCAAGAGCCTGATTGCATTAATGGGCGGTAACAAAAGGTTTACTACCTACCTCGACTCGTTGTTCACGATGAACCTGCCCGACAAATACTTTGCCGAGACAGAAGACATCACCAGGGATGGTATCATCGGCAACTACGTGCATGGCAACGAACCATCACACCATGTAGCGTATTTATATAATTGGACAAACCAGCCCTGGAAAACACAGGAAAGGATCAGAATGATATTACCAAGGATGTACAAACCAACGCCCGACGGACTTGGCGGTAACGATGACACCGGACAAATGAGCGCCTGGTATATCTTCAGCACACTGGGCTTTTACCCGGTAGCGCCCGGATCAGACCAATACTCCACAGGCAGCCCGGCGGTGAACGGGGCCATTATTAACCTGGACAACGGCAAAAAGTTCATCGTCAATGTAAAAAACCAAAGCCCTAAGAATGTTTATGTGCAAAAGATGGTATTAAACGGAAAATCGTTGGATAGCCTTTTTATCAGCCATGCCGACATCATGAATGGCGGCGAGATTACTTTTTACATGGGAGCGAAACATAAATAACAGATGTAAGGATTTCAAATTTCAGATGTGCAGATGGAAGAAATTTGATGATTTGGTAATTTGATGATTTGAAAATGAAGCCAAACTTTCATCATCATTCCGCAAAAGACTGGCTTCTATAGCAGAATTGTGTACAACATAGTTCCTGGGGAAGAGAATCGATCTTGGCCAAAGCTTTTTGATCTTTGCTATCAACAAAGCTTTGGCCTTTATCTTTCTCCTAAAATACCCGGCACAGTAGCCCCTTCAAATACTCCCCTTCGGGGAATGAGGCCCTTACAGGGTGGTCCTCGGGTTGGTGAAATTGATAAATAAACTGTACCTGTTTACCGGCGTCAAGTGCGGCCCAGGCAATTACCTGTTTAAAGGTTTCCATATCCATAGCGCCCGAGCAGGAATAAGTGGCCAACAAACCACCTTCATTCAATAAAAGCATGCCCAAACGGTTAAGGTCTTTATAAGCGCGCGAGGCACGTGTAAGCGCCGAACGGGATGGCGCGTATTTAGGCGGATCGAGTACGATAATATCAAACTTTTCGCCATCATCTCTGAATTTGCGCAGTTGAGCGTTTACATCGGATTTAATGGCTGTATGTTTAATGGCATCAAGTTTATTAAGCAGGATGTTTTCCTTTAACGTTTCAATGGCTAATGCCGAGCTATCTACACTGGTTACAGAGGCAGCCCCATTTTTCAGGCTGTTTAGCGTAAAACCGCCGGTGTAACAAAAGCAATCCAACACTTTTTTATTTTTGGCGTAGGAGGCCAATATATGGCGATTATCGCGCTGGTCACAATAAAAACCAGATTTCTGACCCTCAGTGATATTAATGCCGTATACTATATTGTTTTCCAACACTTTTACAATTTCGGGTGGCGGGTTACCGGATAATACTTTATTCTCCGTTTCGCCCATACCTTCGTGGGCGCGGGATGCAGCATCGCTTTTATCAGAGATACTTTCGGGGTTCAGCAGTTTTTTCAGCTCATCAATAATTACCGGCATTATGCGTTCCATCCCCGATGTAAGTACTTGCACAGCCAGGTGGCCTGCATATTTATCAACAATTAATCCAGGTAAATAATCAGATTCGCTGAAAACTAACCGGCAGGTATTGGTGTCATTTTCCAGCACGTTGACCCGACTTTTAACCGCTGTGGCCAGTTTACGACGGAACCAGTCGTCATTAATTTCAACCAATTCGTCCCACTCCAAAAGGCGTAGGGCAACGCGCGATTGATCGTTGTAAAAACCATAGGCCATAAAGTCGCCTTTTGCATTGAGCAGGCGCACCACATCGCCATTGGCTGGTTTGCCCTTTACCTTATCAATAGCGCCAGAAAATACCCAGGGGTGCCTTTGTACAACAGCTTTCTCTTTACCTTTACTTAATACAACATCAATCATGGTTGCAAAGGTAATAAAAAGCTGAAAGCCTAAAGCGGAGGGCTCAAAGCTCCAAATATGATCAACATCGGTGATGTTTTAGCTTTTGGCTTTAAGCCTTTAGCTTTATGCTTACAATCCATTAAACTATTACTAATTTTATTACTCCAACACAATATTTCCCGATTAAAAACATTTGGTATCTTAGTATCGAAAACATAACATGAGAAAAACTTACTTACTGGTAGCCACCATGCTGTTAGCGTGTTTGAGCTATAAAAGCTATGCCCAGGTTCCGCGCATTCCTGAGGCCAGTTCAACGCAAACCATTATCCAGGATTTTGGATTAGGGAAGATCACCATCACCTATTCGCGCCCGAATGTAAAGGACCGTAAAACATTTGGCGGTATCATTCCCTGGGGCGAAGTTTGGCGCACAGGTGCCAATGCGGCAACAACCATCACCTTTACCGAAAAAGTACTTATTGAAGGTAACAGCGTACCAGCTGGCACTTACTCGCTTTTCAGTATTCCCGAAAAAAATGAGTGGACCATTATATTAAATAAGGTGGTTAAACAGTGGGGGGCCTATAGCTACAAACAAAGTGAGGATTTTGTAAGGTTTAAAATAAAACCTTTGCGTGTAAGCGAAAAAAGGGAAACCTTTACCATGGCTTTTGCCAATTCAACCACCAAGGCGACAGATCTTTACCTGGTTTGGGACCATACTGCGGCAGCGATCCATTTGGAAACAGATGATGATGCCAAGATCACCGCTAATATTGACGAGCTGATGAAAGGCGACAGAAAGCCCTATTACTTTAACGCCATTCAATACTATTATGAAAACAATAAAGATGTTGATAAAGCATTAGGCTGGGTTTATGAAGCAGAAAAGATTGATCCTAAAGGCCCCTGGTACAAGCTTTGGGAATCGCGCCTGTTATTACGTAAAGGCGATAAAGCCGGCGCCATTGCCGCTGCCGAAGCTGGTGTTGCCCTTGCAAAAGCCAGTAAAGATGATGAGTACGAGCGTTTGAATAAGGAAGCATTGGATCACGCTAAGGATTAAACCTCTCTCAAGCCCTCCCTGAAAGGGATGCATTTAAAAAGGCCTTTTTTGCAATGAGCAAAAAGGCCTTTTTTAGGAGTTAATGAAGGTTGGCTGTTTAGAAGGGACTGCTTTGTTTATAATGTAAGCAACAATCATCACCAAAAAACACCCGATGGGGTTAAGCCACAGGTAAGCAACCGTTTTGCTTAATCCTAAGTACAATATAGCTGCTTCACTGATGAGGGCGCCAATAAAAACAGAAGTTCCGTTTATCCGCTTCATATAAAAAGCTACTACAAATACGCCTAATACGGTTCCATATATATAGGAGCCTAACTGGTTTACTGCCTCCAGTAAGTTGCCCAGTTTGCTTGCGTATAAAGCCATAATTACACATACAATTCCCCAAAATATGGTTGCTAAACGCGAGGCAAGCAGGTAGTTTTTATCTGAGGCATCTTTATTTATAGTCCGTTTATAAATATCGATTACCGTTGTTGAAGCCAGTGAATTCAATGCACTTGCTGTTGAACCCATGGAGGCCAGGAATATAATAGCAATTAATAAGCCTACAAGCCCCCGGGGCAGATACTGTTTAACAAAGGTTAGGAACACGTAATTGGTGTCGTTGTCATCGGCGCCGGCGTTGTGCTTTTTCATCACCTCAAYGGCTTGCTTCCTGATGTCTTTTGCTTGCTTCTCTGCCACTTTTAAAGCAGTTTGAGCCTTATTTACCTCATCCTGGTTTTTGCTATCAAAGGCTTTTATAAGGTCATCTGTTCTTGCTTTTCGTTGGTCAAAAGCCTGGGTATATTGCTGATCGAGCTGGTTATATTCCTTTGCATAACTGCTTTTTTTTACATTGTCCACCTCGTAATTATTAAAAAACATAGGAGGTTTGTTAAACTGGTAAAAAGCAAAAACAAGAACTCCAATCAGCAAGATCAGGAACTGCATTGGGATTTTGATCAATCCATTCATGATCAACCCCAGGCGGCTTTGCCCTATGGAGCTGCCGGTTAAGTAACGGCCAACCTGACTTTGATCGGTACCGAAGTAGGATAACTGCAAAAAGAAACCACCTATTAATCCGCTCCAAACATTATAGCGGTTGTCCCAATCAAATTTCCAGTCAATCACATTCATGCGGCCCAGCTTGCCAGCCATTTTAATGGCGTGTGTAAACCCAACTCCCTGTGGCAGGAAGCTTACCACTAAGATCCCGGCTAAAAACATTCCGGCAAATATGATGCTCATCTGCAACAGCTGGGTGTATGACACTGCTTTGCTGCCACCATATACGGTATAAGATATCGTCAACCCGCCAATAAACACTGTTGTATAAACAGTATCGATGTTTAAAATGGTTGATAAAATAATAGCTGGAGCATAAATGGATACCCCGGTAGATAAGCTGCGTAATACCAGGAAAAGGAAGGCGGTGAATGCCCGTGTCTTAAGATCAAAGCGCTGTTCAAGAAACTCGTAAGCGGTGTAAACTTTAAGGCGGTGAAAGATAGGGACGAAAGTGATGCAAAGCACAATCATGGCCAGCGGCAAACCAAAGTAGAACTGCACAAAGCGCATCCCATCGGAGTAGGCCTGGCCGGGGGCTGAGAGGAAGGTGATAGCGCTGGCCTGGGTGGCCATAACCGAAAACCCTACGTGGTACCAGGGCAGGGAACGGTTGCCCATTAAAAACTGGTCGATGTTTTTATTGTTGCCGCTTTTCCATATGCCATACAGCACGATACAGAGAAGGGTTAAGCCTAAAACTATCCAGTCGGGTAAGCTCATTCAAAATACTTTGTGATGAGCCAAAATACAAAAACCAAAAGAACCAGCCATGCGACTACGATGCCGTAAAACTGGTTCCAATTACTTATAAACGATGGCAGATCAGGATCACGCCCTTTCACCACGGCCTTTAACCAAAACATTGATGAAGAATGCGGCAGTTAATAAGCCTAATACACCGCCAACAAAAATCCAGGTATAACCTTTATCAATTATTGCACCTACAAACATACCTGATACTAATGCTACTAAGTAGTATATATAATCTAAGTTTTCTTTTTCTTCTTCGTGATGTTTCATATTTGTTGTATTATAACCGGACAAAAATAGGTGATTAATTGAATTATAGCAACAGTTTATTTGATGTATATCAAACTTGCGGGGTTTAACCCGGTAATATTGTTTTTGGCCTCGTTGAGGGCTTCGCCGTTTTAAAACCTCGAAAGTTTCAAAGGCGTATTATACTAACTTTTCGGCTTGCTCAATAAATTCACAAACAGCCGGTAAGCACCCGGTACACCGGCAGGCAATTCCCTGAAAAAAGCCAGCGAAGTGTACACAAACCGGCCTTTGCCGTAATTGCCCACTATTAAGGAGCCATTAAGGGGCTGTTCACCTTTATCATTCATCTGGAAGATGGATTTGTATTGAGGATCAATGTCGCTTACAAAATATAAGCCACGCTCCTGGATCCAGCCTTTAAAATCATCCTGGGTTATTTTGTTGGGGTAGTTGAGCACAGGATTTTGCTGATCTAACACAGTGATTACAGCTTCTTCATCCGTAACGCGTCGGTTTACAACCGTAAAAGGGTAGGGGCCTATCTGTTTGGTTACCAGGCCCGAGTTATTGTTATACTGTACCACCAGGTTGCCGCCGTTTTTTACATACTCCATCAGTTTAGGTTGCTCAAAAGCCAGGCGCTCGTTCACGTTGTAGGCACGTACCCCGGTGATGATGGCATCATAAACGGACAGGTCGGCGTTCATGATCTCATTTTCTGACAATATATGTACATCATAGCCTACCTGGTGCAGGGCATCCGGCATTTGGTCGCCGGCACCGGCTATGTAACCTAATTTTTTGCCCGTAGTTTTCAAATCGAGGCTTACGAGCTTGGCTTCGGCTGGGGGGAATAAGGTGATAGCAGGCACGTGATCGTACTTTATCTCCCTTATTTCATACTCATATAAACGCGAGTCAACGTCAACCGCAACGCCTGTTACAGCAAGGCCGTCCTGGGCGTTAGAAGTTGGTGTTATGGCAAWTCGGGCTGTCCATTCATCCCCCCTATTTTTATCCGTAAAACTGATCATTTCAGGATTAGACTTCCATCCTTTGGGTAATTTCAACCGGATATTTCCGGTATGTACGTTTTTAAAGCTTTTTAGCTTTACCTGCAGGCTTTGAGATGTTGGTCCGTAGAAAATAAATACATGGTCGGTAATATTAATTGTAACAGGTGGGGCTATAACAAGTGGCTGATAAATTTCACCCCTAACAGGATCAACGTATTTGTATAATAAGCGGCGCTCAAAATTTACCGGTTTGCCCTCAATAATGAACTGAAAGCCCACTTTGGTAAGGTCGGGGTTTTCGGGGTTGCCAGCCAGAGTATCAGGAATGCTATAGGTGCCAATTTTGTGCGGTGTTTCCAACCAATATGGCTGTGTAATTTTATTGGCAATGGTTGATCCGTTAAAGATCTGCAGTTGATTGGCCGGTATCACTTTTGAATTTAAACTTAAAGTATTACGCCCTGCATCTATTGTATTAATTTTTACTTTATCGTTATACCTGTTCACCACTTGCGCGGTAAATCTGATAGTATCACCAATAGCATAGGTAGGCGTACTGGCATAAGCCTCAAACCATAAACCCGCGCAGGCAGCTATCAAATTGCTCAGCTCCTTTGTTTTTTGTTCGCGCCAGTAAATATCAGATACCTTTTCAACTTTACTCAAAAGGGCTACTAAGGCCGGTACCGATTTTTCGGGTTCTTCAGCATTGAAATTCTTGTTGATAATCCTGATAGATTCGCCTATACCCTCGCCATTTTTAACGCGTTTCCAGGAGGTTTCAACGCCATCCATCAGATCGGTTTGCGGGGCGTCACCTAAAATCGTCTTGAAAAATTCAAACGACTCACCACGTTGTTTGGCCGAGCCAAAGCCCTGGGTTTTGTGGTTGCTGCGGCTTTCGGCAGCTATTTCACCATAGCTTTTGCCCAGGGTGGCATTATAAACACCTACATCTATCTTAAACTGATCGGCGGCCGTGGTGTTGGTGTTGCCAAAGTTAAAGGTGTTCCACATCAGGCGTTTGGCCTGCCAGGGTCTTACATATTTTAATTGTTCGGGGTAACGGGCTGGGTCTGCAGCGGCAGTAAAAGCCTCCTGGGCTAATATTGCAGATGAAGTATGGTGGCCATGACCGCCCTCGCCTGTAGTAGGGAAACGGCAAATGATCACATCCGGGCGGAATTTGCGGATCACCCAAACCACATCGCCCAATACCTTTTCCTTATCCCAGATCTTCAGCGTTTCGTCAGGCCCTTTTGAAAAGCCAAAGTCATTTGCACGGGTAAAGAATTGTTCGGCCCCGTCAACCTTGCGGGCAGCCAGCAATTCCTGTGTGCGGATCAATCCTAACAGCTCGCTTTGCTCGTTGCCTATCAAATTCTGCCCGCCATCGCCGCGGGTAATGGATAGGTAACCCGTTCGGTAATGCTTTTCCTGCGCCAGGTAGGCCAGCAAGCGGGTATTTTCATCATCGGGATGCGCAGCCAGGTATAATACACTGCCCAGGGTGTTCAGCTTTTTTAAATTCTGCTGAATGGTGCCCATATCTGTAGGTGGCGAGGTTTGGGCAATTACACAACTATATACTAACAATAAGGCAATAACGAGGTTGAAACGCTTCATGGAAACAAATATATTGAAAGATACCAATTTACAATTTGATGTATCAAGAATATAACAGAGGCATGATAGAGCGTGGGCTTTAGCATATTTTGAGCTTTAACCCGGATATGGTATGTGAACTAACCGCAGGATTAAGCACCAATAGTGTAAACTTTTTTCAGGACGATACAATGCATAAGGTGTTCCACCGGAACGCTGGAACGCACCGGAACGGGTGGAACACCTTTGTGTCTGATAGTCAACAAACTAAGTTTTTGAAAAAACAGGGGTGGAACACATTTGTGTTTGATATACAACGAGTTATGATTTTTGCTGATTTACAACATGCCATCATTTAACAACACGGTCTAAGCTTTTGTATAATATGTTTCGCTTAACCTGAATTGTAAAGAATTATAACAGTTTATGCAATAATTATCAAACTAAATCCAGAAAAATAAAACCACTCAAAACAATTTTGTCATTCAACAGTAATGATTAATCAAACGATTAATTTTTAGTGTCGATCATCCTTGATTAATCAATCGTTTGATTAATTTTGTACCGTTAAAACAATGGACAAAGATAAAATAGACAAAAAAGACCACATCCTCGACGTCGCCGAACGCGTGTTTGCCGACTATGGGTTTGATGGCGCCTCCACCAGGGTGATCTCGGGTGAGGCTGGCGTAAATATGGCCATGCTCAATTATTACTTCGGATCGAAAGAAGGGCTCTTCCTGGCAATTTTTGAGCGGAAAATTTCTTCATTCCGTACGCTGCTGCAAAATATCGGTAATGACGACAGCATGTCGGCCTGGAGTAAGCTCGATAAATGTATTGACAATTATGTAGAGCGCATTATCGTGAATAACTGTTTTCAAAAGCTCATCAGCCGCGAAATATCGATGAACAAACGCTGGGAGCTCACCGACAAGATCATCGAAATATTGATGGTAAATGTTGTTGAGATCAGGAAGATAATTGAAGAGGGCGTTAATAATGGCAGCTTTTATAAGGACATTGATGTTCCGATGGTGATAGCAACCATATTCGGCACTAAAAATTATGTAATCAATATGCCGCAATTATCGTCCCTGATATTAGGCCATGATGTTCGCGATGAAAAATTTATGGAAGAAGAGCTGAAACCCAGGATCAAAACATACATGAAAAGACTCTTAAAAGCTTATTTAGTTAATGAAAATGACAACTCGAAATAATAAAACCGACCACCTTAAACTGTTAATAAATACAGTCCGCGTGTTTTGGAGGTATGGTACTGCCCTTGCAGTATCTGGTTTGCTGTTTGCAGGAACAGCAACTGCCCAGGACCGCACAATTACCTTAGACGAGGCCATTAAACTTGGCCTTGATAACAGTAAAGTTTTAAAGCTATCGCAATCAAAAATTGACCAGGCTGTATCTGAATACAACCAGGCCAAAGACCAGGCGCTGCCAACCGGTAAAGTAAGCTATGGTTATAACCACGCCGAAATTCCTGCAAACAGGCTTGCACTTGGCGAAAGCAGCTTTAATTTACCCAACAGGGCCGATGCTTATTTAGGTACGCTATCATTAAGCCAGACCATTTTTGCAGGCGGTAAACTTAAATATGCCCGCCAATCAACCGAACTGCTTACCCAGGTTGCCCGTTTGGATGTAAATAATGATAAGGACCAGATAACTTACGATATTATTAATTCCTACTATAACCTTTACAAGGTACTGCAAAGCAAAAAGGTAGTAACGCAAAATTTATCAACCATAGATGCACAGATCAAGCAATCGCAAAGGTTTTTTGAACAGGGCCTGGTTACCAAAAATGATGTGTTGCGCTTTCAACTGCAACGTTCAAATGTTGAGTTGAATGGTATCGACCTGGAAACTAACCGCAGGATCATCAATTACAACCTGGATGTTTTGTTGGGATTACCAGAAGGCACACAGCTAAACATTGATCAGATAACCGAAGCCGACAGGCAGGTGGCGCCTTTGAGTAGCTACCTGGATTCGGCTTATGCAAGCCGGGCCGAGCTGCAACAGGCCGATTTGCGTACTAAGGTTGCAGAAACCGAGATCAAAAACATAAAAGCCAATACTTTGCCAACTTTGGCAGCATCGGGCAGTGCTTATTATGTTGATGTAAGTGCCAACCCAATTCCAAAGAGTGGTAAGTTTATTACCCCGCTATCTGTTGGCTTAACACTTTCATGGAACTTTGGTAATTTATGGACAAACAAAAACAAGATTACCGGAGCTCATATCCAGCGTGAGCAGGTAGTTATCAATAAAAGTATCACTGTTGACCGCATTAAGGACGAAGTGAACCAAAATTATCAGAACTGGACCATGGCACTTGATAAGATAAAACTTTTACAAACATCCATTGAGCAGGCAGGCGAGAACAACAAGATCCTCGATTCGAAATATAAAAGCAATATAGCATCAGCTACAGACAGGGCCGATGCAGAAACATTGCTTTACCAGGCACAAATCAACCTGGAGTTAGCTAAAGCCGATGCAGGCCTTGCTTATTATACTTTATTAAAATCAACCGGAAAAATCAACAACAAATAATACTAAACCACATAATACAATGGCACAGGCACAAGAAACACAGGAACAGGAACCAAAAAAGAAACCCAATAAAGTTATCCCTATCATTTTAGGTTTGATATTGGTTATCGGTATCATTTTCGGGATCAAAGAATATATATACTACGGCAAACACATCGATACCGATGATGCCCAGATTGACGGCGACATCAGCCCCGTAGTGGCCCGCGTAGGCGGCTACGTTGATTCGATATTTTTTGAAGACAACATACACGTAACCGCAGGTCAAACATTGGTTAAAATAGACGACCGCGATTACAGAGTTAAATTAGAGCAGGCACAGGCTGCCCAGGTTGGCGCAAGTGCAGGCATTAACGTTAATCAATCGCAGATATACGCTACACAGGCAAATTCGGCAAGTGCAAGGGCAACAGTTGAATCAAATGCTGCCCGTTTAGATAAAGTGCAAAAGGATTATGCACGTTATGCTAACCTTATAAAAGACGGATCTGTAACTCAACAACAGTTTGACCAGGCTAAAGCCGATCTTGACGTGGCTAAAGCAAACCTCAGGGCTTCACAGGATCAGTACAAAGCAGCGGTTGAACAAATTGGTACTACACGCAGCCAGTTAAAAGTTACCAATACAGGAGTTAGCCAAAAGCAGGTTGATATTGATTACGCCAAACTGCAGTTAAGCTATACAACTGTTAAAGCGCCATCAAGCGGCCTTGCCGCTAAAAAAAGCGTTCAGTTAGGTCAGCTGGTACAAGCCGGGCAAACATTGTTCAGCATAGTAAACGATAACAGTTTGTATATCACCGCTAACTTTAAAGAAACCCAGCTTACCAATATGAAAAACGGTCAAAAAGTTGAAGTTGAAGTGGATGCTTACCCTGATTTGAAGGTAGAAGGCGAAGTTTATAACTTCTCTCCGGCCACAGGCGCTAAATTTTCATTACTGCCGCCAGATAATGCTACCGGTAACTTTGTAAAAGTTGTACAACGCGTACCTGTTAAAATTAAAATAACTGCTGATAAAGCAACTATGGATAAATTACGCCCAGGTATGAGTGTAAGTGTTTCTGTAATTAAAGGATAATAAAATGGCTGAAACAGGCTTTAAAAAATGGATCATCACAATTACAGTGATCACGGCTTCGCTACTGGAGCTGATTGATACTACTATTGTGAACGTGTCCTTGCCCAAAATACAGGGTAACCTGGGTGCAACCCTCGAGGATGTGGCCTGGGTGGTTACCGGGTATGCCGTGGCAAACGTAATTATACTCCCCATGTCGGGTTGGCTGGGCAGTAAATTCGGACGGAAAAATTACTTCATTACATCAATAATTGTATTTACCATAGCATCGTTTTTATGCGGTAATGCAACCAGTCTTAATGAGCTTGTTTTATTCAGGATTTTACAGGGTATTGCCGGTGGTGGTTTAATATCCACATCGCAGGCTATTTTGATAGAGACCTGGCCCCGGGAACAAATTGGTACTGCAACAGCTTTGTTTGGCTTAGGAGCCGTAGTAGGCCCAACGGTAGGCCCCACCATTGGCGGATATATTACCGACCACCTAAACTGGACCTGGATATTTTATGTGAATATTCCGGTAGGTGCTTTGGCTGCGTTTTTTGCTTATACCTATGTAAGGGAAACGCCCAAGGAGGCTAAAGGAAGACCGGTTGACTGGTGGGGTATTGCCCTGTTGGCGATAGCTGTAGGCAGTCTGCAAACCATATTAGAAAAAGGTGAATCGGAAGATTGGTTTGCCACACCTTATATAACCGTATTAACCATAACCGCTATATTGGGGCTGATACTTTTTATATGGCGCGAAATGAGCATCGATTACCCTATTGTAAACTTTGCCATATTGCGGCACCGAAGTTTTGCGGTAGGTATGTTTACCTCATTTGTGCTCGGTTTTGGTTTATATGGATCGGTGTTCGTGTTCCCGGTATTTTGCCAGAATTTGCTTGGCTTTACGGCGCAGCAAACGGGCGAGATCCTGTTCCCGGGCGGACTGTGTACTATAGTAATGATGCCATTTATTGGTAAAATGCTTAATAAAGGTATTCCGGCGCAGTTTATGGCAACTGCAGGCATGTTCCTGTTTTTTGTATTTACCACCATGCTCAGTAATTCAACACTGGCTATGGGGACCGGAAATTTCTTTTTGCCGCTGATGATACGCGGTGTAGGTATGGCATTGCTGTTTGTACCGTTAACTACGCTTGCTATTGCCGATCTGAAGGGGGCGGAAGTTGGACAGGGAACCGGCTTAAACAATATGATGCGCCAATTAGGCGGTTCATTTGGTATTGCAACTTTAACTACCATTATTCACTTACGCCAGGGGGTACACCGCCAAAACCTGTTAACAAATATTACAGCCACAAACCCGGCTTTTGTTGATCGCTTTAATGCTTCAATGCATGGGTTTATGGCAAAGGGGCACTCTTTGTTAGATGCTACCCGTATGGCCTATGGCGCTATTGAAGGCGCCCTAACCAAACAGGTATTGTTGTTAACCTACGATGATGCTTACTGGATCTCGGGTTTGGTGATGTTGTTTTCTATCCCGCTGCTTTACCTGCAGCCCTTTAAAAAATCTAATGTTAAAATGCCGGTCGACGCGCATTAAAACGATAAAAGCCGTTCCACTATTACCTGGAACGGCTTTCCCCAAAAAAAATTAACAATTAAAATTTAATAACTCTCCCCGAGCTACATTTTGATTTCAATAAAAATTTAGTGTAGTTGAGGTTTGTTTAATCTTAGGTATAAATTTAGAAGTTTTTAATTAACAAACGCAAATTTAATTGATTAATAAACTGTTATTTATGAAAAAGACATGAAATTTTTGTATCTCATGCCTTTTTTGTTGTTAATATTTGCTAAACTGCTTAAAAAATAACTTTACCGGTGGCTGTTACCAGTGAGGCAATACGTACTGCATCAAAAATACGTTCTTCGGTTGTAGCCATTTTTATAAGTGAATCTTCATGGGCATTCACGCACATTTCGCAGCCGTTTACGGCTGATACAGCAAGGCTCATGAGCTCAAAAAATTCTTTGCCGGTTACGGGTTTCATCATCAGCTGCATGCGGATACGGGCAGGGATCTGCGTGTATTTTTCCTTTTGGGTAAAATGCCTGAACCTGTAAAATATATTGTTTGATGCCAGCAATGATGCGCAACCTGCGGCTTCACCAATTTCGGCAGCTGTAGCTTCCTGCTCTTCGGCGTATTTGGTAAAATAAGTGGTAAGTGGTGCATTATTGTTATTCACTGCAATACTTAAACCTAATAATGCACATTCCTTAGCCGTTAAATGGGCTGATGTAAGCGTACTGGTAAAGTTCAGCTTCAAATCGCGCAGGTAGCGCGATTCGCCTTTTTCTAAAAGCGTAAGGCTTGTGGTACGGTAATCTTTATCTAATCCAACACTTTGCAGTATTTCCTGGATCACTTCGGTACTTTCGTTCATAAATTTATTATTTGTGCTTAAAGCAGAAAGCCCAAGGCTTAAAGCTTAAAAGCGGTTATTATTGTATTTCTATTTGGGTTAACCTACACCGTCATTGCTTTGCGACTTATAATGGCATGATTGTAAGTTGTTGATTATCAATGTGTATTTTTACAAGCAAACCTCTCACCCGTCATTGCGAGGTACGAAGCAATCCCCAACTTACAGAGTAACTGGGCAAATCCGATCTGTATTTCGGGGATTGCTTCGTCGTACCTCCTCGCAATGACGATCACGAGGAGGCAATGGCAGTCTGTTTTTTGACGGTCTATTTCAAGCTTTCGGCTTTATGCCTCAAGCTTTTAGCTTATTCCCGGCTTATAAAAAATCCCCGCACAATAATTAACTGTACGGGGACATATGTTATAGGGGGAATTAAACGGTAAGTGTTTCCTGTCCTTTTTCCCAGTTACATGGGCAAAGCTCGTCGGTTTGTAAGCCATCAAGTACACGTAAAACTTCTTTAACGTTACGGCCTACACTAAGGTCGTTAACAGATACCCAACGGATGATTCCGGTAGGATCGATGATGAAAGTTGCACGGTAGGCGATCTTTTCGTTTGGCTCCAATATACCAAGGTCTTCGGCTAATGATTTTGAAGTATCAGCCAACATTGGGAATTTAAGGTCGCGCAGATCATCATGATCGCGTCTCCAGGCAGCATGAACAAATTCAGAATCTGTAGAAGCGCCAATTAAACGGGTTTCGCGGTCGCGGAACTCACCATAGTTTTTGTTGAACTCAGCAATTTCAGTTGGGCAAACAAAAGTAAAATCCTTTGGCCACCAGAACATTACTGTCCAAACGTTATCATCATTCACAAGATACTCAGAAGTAAGTGTTTCAAACTCTTTTCCTTTTTCAATACTTATTACGGCTGTTTTAGAAAATTGAGGGAATTTTTGTCCTATCGTTAACATAAGTGCTGTTTTTTTATTGTTTATGCAAATATACTGATTTAAAAGGCAGGGTTTCATACTAAAAATCTATACGATATAGATTTTATTGATATAGGTAAAAAGTATTATTTAAATTAGCTATTTGGTTGGTTTGCACAAAAAAGGCGGCACATTTACATGTGCCACCTTATAGTATGTAACAAAGCCCGGTTAGAGTATAAACTTGGTACTCAGGAAATTTGATTCGTTGCCGTTTACAATTTCGTTGATGATTTGCTTATTAGTCTCCGTCATTTTGGTGGTAACAAGTGAGCGGATAGAGAATGATCGTAAAGCGTCATGTACCGAAAGTGTGCCCTCGGCGCTATCCTTACGCCCGGTGAAGGGAAATACATCGGGCCCGCGCTGACATTGGCTGTTGATATTTACCCGGCTTACCAGGTTCACAAACGGATCTATCAGCGAAGCGATCTCTTTAGCATCGTTACTAAAAATACTCACCTGCATGCCATGCGGCGAATCTATCTGGTAATCAATTGGCTCCTCAATAGAATCAAACGGAATTACGGGAATAACCGGGCCAAACTGTTCTTCGCGGTACAGCTTCATTTTCTCGTTAACCGGGTACACAATGGCCGGGTAAAAAAATGAAGCTACAGTTTTACCTCCGTTTTCGTTGATGATACTGGCGCCGTTGGCAATGGCATCTTCAACAATATCGGTAAGGTAAGCAGGTTTATGAGGCTCGGGCAGGGGAGTAAGCTTTACATCTTTATCCCAGGGTAATCCAAATTTTAGTTTGGCTATTGCTTCGCTCAATAATTTTAAAAACTCATCGGCGACTTCCCTTTGTACAAATATCATTTTAATGGCGGTGCAACGTTGTCCGTTGAATGATAACGCACCTAAAATACATTCACTTACAGCAAGCGGCAGATCGGCATTTTTGGTAACGATTGCGGCGTTTTTGGCATCCAGGCTCAAAACCGCGCGTAAACGGTTTATTTTAGGGTGACGTTTTTTAAGATCATTAGCCACTTTGCTCGATCCGATAAAAGCCAGCACATTTACCTTGCCTGATGCCATCAAGCCCGGGGTAACAACCGCTCCACGGCCGTAAATGGTATTCACTACTCCTTTTGGAAAAGACTCCTGGAAGGCCTTTAGCAACGGGTAATGCAATAATGTACCATGCTTGGGTGGTTTAAATAATATAGTATTGCCCATGATCAAAGCGGGGATCAGGGTGGTAAAAGTTTCGTTAAGCGGGTAGTTGAACGGCCCCATACAAAGCACTACACCTAATGGCGAACGGCGAACCTGGGCTACCAGGCCCTCGGCCATTTCAAAGCGGGATGACTGGCGGTCGATATCTTTTAATGCATCTATGGTGGCGTTAATGTACTCGATAGTACGGTCGAACTCCTTTGCCGAGTCGCCGTATGATTTGCCTATCTCCCACATCAGTAGTTTCACAACCAGGCTGCGTTGCTCGCTCATTTTATAAATAAAGGTCTCCATGCATTTAATGCGGTCGGCAATGCTCATGGTTGGCCATTCACCGCGACCGCTATCATAAGCGGCCAAAGCGGCATCTAATGATTCAAAAGCTTCCTTTTCGGTACAAACGGGGTAGGTTCCTATCAACTTTCGGGTAAAGCCATCTGCAGAAAGAAAGCCAACGGGCGAGTAAACTTCGCTTACTTCACCGTGCCACGGCTTCATTTTACCATTGCTTAAATATTCGCGCTGGTGTACTTCTGTTATCCGAAATTCGGGAGGAATTTGGTCTTCTGCTACAAATATTGAACTGAGCTGGTCGTTAAAACTCATATTTTTCAGGGATTAGATTTTCTTAAAGATAAAAAAAGCCTGCTTTAATAAGCAAGCTTTTTTATAAAGAATATGAATTATTGCCAATTTTGCAATTCAGGCACTCTCTTTATACAGTACCATACCGGCGTGGTAAAAGGCTCCGTCTTTAAAATCCCCATTGGCAGTAAAGCCGGTATCATCCAGGTATTCAACGTGTTTGCCCAAAATGTTATAATAGCCGGTGTAGGCACTTTTTTTATTTCCGCGGGCCTCGTTATAGCGGCCGTTTGGTAAAAACTCATGGCGTATATAACCGTCTTTGGTTACCCAAACGCCTATATGCTCATTGTTTTTCATTGTTAAAAGCCAGTTGATGTTGTTAATTCTTTCCATGTTTCAAGGTCGTTTTGTAACGACACTATTTTTTGGTTAGCCAGCTGGTATGCATCGGCCCCTAAAAATAAATTCAGCGGCGGATTTGGGTCTGATACTATTTTTATCATTGCCGCCGCGGCTTTTTCGGGGTCGCCCGCCTGTTGCTGGTCCATTTGGTTTTGGTGCAGGTTTTGCGAATCGCGGATGCTTTGGTATTCAGTTATTGGATTTTTTGGGGTAACTAATGATCCTTGTGAAAGGAAGTTGGTGCGGAAATAGCCCGGCTCAACTATGGTCACCTTTATGCCGAAAGGTTTTACTTCTGCATCCAAAGCTTCGGAAAAACCATTAACCGCGAATTTTGTAGCACAATATATTCCGAAACCGGGGAAACCCCCAACCAAGCCGCCTATTGAAGAAATATTGATAATATGCCCGGATTGCTGACCGCGCAGGTAAGGTAATGCCTTACGGGTAACGTTTAAAGCCC
>NZ_JBFUKF010000012.1:0-38708 GCF_056400985.1 Mucilaginibacter sp. P4_G9
GTATTGAGCAAACCCTTTATTTTGGTGAAGACCGCAAGCCACTAAACATGATCCTTGATGATGGCGGCGATTTAACCAATATGGTGCTCGATAAATATCCTGAACTGATAGGCGAAATCAAAGGCTTATCTGAAGAAACCACTACCGGTGTTCACCGCTTATATGAGCGGATGAAAGCTGGTACCTTACCAATGCCTGCAATCAACGTTAATGATTCGGTTACCAAATCGAAATTTGATAATAAATACGGCTGTCGCGAATCGCTGGTTGACGCCATCCGTCGTGCAACCGATGTAATGATGGCCGGTAAAGTAGCCGTTGTTTGCGGTTATGGCGACGTAGGTAAAGGTTCTGCCGATAGCTTACGTAACTCTGGCGTGCGTGTTATCGTAACCGAAATTGACCCTATCTGCGCGTTACAGGCTGCTATGGAAGGTTTCGAGGTTAAAAAACTGGGTACTGCTATTAAAGAAGCAGATATTGTGGTTACTGCAACAGGTAACAAAAACATCGTTCGCGAAGAGCATTTCCGTGCTTTGAAGGATAAAGCCATTGTTTGTAACATCGGTCACTTTGATAACGAGATTGACATGGCCTGGTTAAATGGTGCTTACGGCAATACCAAAATTGAAATTAAACCACAGGTTGATAAATACACCATTGATGGCAGCGACGTTATTGTATTAGCCGAAGGCCGTTTGGTAAACTTAGGTTGTGCAACCGGTCACCCAAGCTTTGTAATGAGTAATTCGTTCACCAACCAAACCTTAGCTCAATTGGAGCTTTGGACAAATGGTGCCGCTTACAAAAACGAAGTTTACACCCTGCCAAAACACCTCGATGAAAAAGTTGCCCGTTTACACCTTGCCAAAATTGGTGTTGAACTGGAAGTACTTGACCAGGAACAGGCAGACTACATTGGCGTAACTGTTGATGGTCCGTTTAAACCGGAGTATTACAGGTACTAAGAAGAAATTCAAAATTCAAAAGTGAAAATTCAAAAGGCATGGTTTTAGGACTGTGCCTTTTTTTGTTGATAAGCAGATGGGATTAATTTACTAAATGCCGCCAGTCCTGCTTCTTTCGTAAAGGAAGTGCTGGTCATTGCACAACACCATCTGTTAATGAACAAACAATCTAAGTTATGCAATGTTCAAGATACACCTGCGCCGGCGATTGAACGATACCATGTAATTTTAATGGTATCATATTTATCGGCTTTAAAAAACATTATCGCAGTTAATGTTATTTTTAGTATGCGGGTCAATAAAGCTACATGAAAAAATATCTGCGTTTAATAAGCGCCATTGTCTTTTCACTGATTACTACAGTTGGGGCGCAGTCCGGGCAGCAGGTAAGTCGTATATTATCAACCACGGCTACACCGCAGCTAATTGTTGGCGATGTATCAGGCGTCATTTCGGCCTGTGTGGGTACAGCATCTGTAAGCCCGGCTATTCAGCAATTCCCGGTTTCGGCAAGTGGTTTGTCTGCCGATGTCACGGTTACAGCTCCCAATAATTTTGAGATCTCGATTGTTGCCGACGGAACTTATGGCAACAGTGTAATGCTTACCCAAAACTCCGGACTGATCTCCAATATAGTGGTTTATGTGCGATCATCAGCGCAGGCGGTAACAGGCAATATATCCGGAGACGTCACGCTAAGCTCGGGTTCAGTTAACCAAACAGCAAAAGTAACAGGCTATATTACCGCGCAGCCTGTGGTTAATCCGGTCGCCAGTCAAACCAAACAAAACGGGCAACTTACAGATGCCATTAATTTTACCGGAACAGCAGGCAGTTACGCGTGGACAAATGACAATACAACTATTGGTTTAGCCCCCAACGGTGCCGGGAACATCGGCAAATTCATTGCAGTAAATACAGGCACTACACCTGTTACGGCTAATATTACGGTTAGTCCGGTGCCTGCAAACTATGCCTATGCACCCAATGCCTTATTAAATTCGGTTTCACTAATAAACACCATTACCAACAAGGTAGAGGAGGTTATCACCGAAGGGATACCAGATCATTCAAGCCCGTTAAGGGTAGTGCTGAGCCCCGATAAAAGCTTGCTTTATGTGGCCAATCCGGGTTCAAATACGGTATCTGTAATCAGCACTGCTACCAATAAGGTACTTACTGCTTTTGCCGCAGGAGTTAATCCAACCGGCATGGTAATAAGCCCCGATGGCAGCAGGTTATATGTTACAGGTGGCACATCTAACCGGTTAAGCGTTATCGATGTCAATACGCACGCCATTGTAAAAATAGTTGCAACAAGCGTCAATCCTAATGATATGGCCCTCAGTGCCGATGGTAAAAAACTATACATCATCAACGCGGGTACAAATGCAGTTCAGTTTTATGATATTGCCGTCAATTACTTTGAATATGGTTTAGTTACGGGTACAACTCCAAGTAGTATTACCATAAGCCCGGATAACAAGAAGCTATATATAGCCAATTATAATTCGCACGATATAGCGGTGGTAGATATTGCAGGCAGATTTGTAGCCTATAAAATTGACGTTGCAACGCCGGCAGGGGGCATTGCCATAAGTCCGGATGGAACCAGGTTGTATGTTTCAAATACAACAGCAAAAAAGGTTACCGTTATCAACACCCTAACCAATAGCATACTAACTACCGTAGATGTTGGCGATAACCCGGCTGGTATTACCATTAGCAGCGATGGAAGTAAGGTTTACGTGGTTAATTCACTTTCAGCTTATATATCAGTTATAGATGCGGCTACCAATACAGCCTCACAGCAGATCCCTGTGCAACCGGGCGGGAACTTTATGGCTATATTCAGTGATAATTTATGCGCCGGGTTGCCGGTGCAGTTTAGCATCACTGTTGATCCTTCGGCAACGCCTCCTGAAACTCCGGGTGATATCATTATTCCCAATAGCTTTTCGCCCAATGGCGACGGCAGAAACGACCTGTGGGAGATCAAAAATTTAAGCGCTTACCCTCATAATACGGTTGAAGTATTCAACAGGTACGGGCAACGRCTGTTCAGATCAGTTGGTTACAGTATTGCCTGGGATGGCACTTTTAAGGGACAGCCGGTTCCGCAGGCTACTTATTATTATATTGTTAATCTTAAAAATGGTAACAAGTCGTTGTCGGGGAGTGTTACCATTGTCAGGTAATCCGGGCCGGGGCTGAAAAAGAAATTGATTTAAAAAGTATTGGTTGCGAAGAAATTTGCCCTATATTTTTTCTTCCAAATAATCTATATTTGCCTTATCGTTAATTAAAAATTACACCGGTGAAAATATCTAAGTAAGACAGGTGGTTATGTACCATCATCAATTCCGCCCCAACGGAACGTTTTGGTAATTATTTTGTCAGCTCGTCAATTACATTAACCCATGTGTGTTGCCGAATACTTAGATTTTATGTGATCATTTTACTGCGACAAGCTATATAGCTTAATATCCCGTTCAGCAACGCCATTCCGCGTGGCCGGATCCCCCATTTCACATTCTTCAACCTGTTTTAATTTTTAATATCATACTACTATGAGTATCGTAATCAAATCGCTTGCTTATACCCATCCCGATAGGGAAACCTTGTTTGAAAACATCAATCTATCTATATCCAAAGGTGATAAGGCCGCTTTGGTAGGCAACAACGGCGCCGGAAAATCAACCCTTTTGCAGCTTATAGCAGGCCGGCTTAAGCCGACGGCTGGAGAGATCATGCTTCCGGAGAAAGCGTATTACGTGCCGCAGCATTTGGGGCAATACGATGACCTTTTGATAGCCGAAGCTTTGCAGGTGGACAAAAAGTTGAAAGCTCTTCATGCCATACTTGAAGGCGATGCCTCGCCCCGCCATTTTACCGATTTGGATGATGACTGGGACATTGAAGAGAAAGTTAAGATCGCGTTAGCCTCCTGGCAGCTTGCGCACCTGGATTTGCTGCAGACAATGGCAACCCTGAGCGGCGGCGAAAAAACAAAAGTGTTCCTGGCCGGTATAATGATTCAATCGCCGGAGATTATTTTGCTGGATGAGCCAACCAACCATATTGATGCATCGGGCCGCGAACAGCTTTATAACTTTATTACAAAAAGTAAGGCAACTATTTTGGTGGTAAGCCACGATAGGGCTTTATTAAACCTGCCCGCTATCACCTTAGAATTGGATAAAAGCGGCGTTGAGCTATTTGGCGGCAATTACGCTTTTTATAAAGAACAAAAGGAAGGAACATTAAACGCCCTGCAATCGCGGTTGGATGAAAACGAAAAAAACCTGAAACAGGCCCGGCAAAAAGCAAGGGATATAACAGAGCAACGGCAGAAAAAAGAGGTGAGAGGAAAAGCCCGGGGCCAAAGCCAGTCGCTGCCGCGCATTATTGCTGGGGGGCTTAAGCGTAAGGCAGAGCAAAGTACGGCAAAACTACAGGATACCCACAATGAAAAGGTTAATGATATACTGGATAACCTTAAACAAACAAGGTTGCAGATACAGCAGTACCAGGTGCTGAAAATAGATTTGAAAAGATCTGGCCTGCATAAAGGCAAGGTGTTGGTTGATGCAAAAGGTATAAATTTTAGTTATGGAAATACGGTGCTTTGGCAGCCGCTTTCTTTCCAGGTACGTTCTGGCAGCCGGGTAAGGGTTGAGGGCAACAATGGTTCGGGCAAAACCACGCTCATCAAAATCATGATGGGCATCATGCGGCCCACCGTAGGAGAAATTTATATTGCAGGGTTTAATTATTTGTACCTCGATCAGGATTATACCTTGATTGATAATCAGCTCACCGTATTTGAGCAGGTTCAAAAGTTTAATGGCCGTAACCTGCCCGAACATGAATTGAAATCGCTGTTGCACTATTACCAGTTCCGCCATGATGTTTGGGACAGAAAATGTATGGTGCTAAGCGGCGGGGAGAAAATGAAACTGATGCTTTGCAGTTTAGTGGTAGGTAACAATACACCCGATATGCTTATATTGGATGAGCCAACAAACAACCTGGATGTGCAAAGTCTGGAAGTATTCACCTTAGCGATGAAGAATTTTAACGGCACTTTACTGGTTATTTCGCACGATCGTTATTTCATTGATGAGATGCTGATAGACACGTGTATTAACCTGGATGAATGATAAAAGGGGCCAAATAATTTTGGTGCTTTAAATACAGCCTAATTATCTAAATTAGAAAAACATAAATAGGTAAGAAAACATGGAGATCATGGCAAAAATTTTAATTGGACTTGTTGCAATTGAACATTTATATATCCTTTATATGGAAATGTTTGCCTGGGAAACACTTGGCCGCAAAACATTCAAAGGAGCTATGCCCGATAATTTGTTTGGCCCAACAAAAGGACTTGCTGCTAACCAGGGCTTGTATAATGGTTTCCTATCAGCAGGTTTAATCTGGACCTTTTTTATTACCGATAAATTATGGGCATTTAATATCAGCTTGTTTTTTTTAAGCTGTGTAATTATAGCCGGGCTTTACGGAGCGCTTACAGCAAGCAAAAAAATATTTTTTACACAGGCATTGCCGGCAATTATCGCCGTTGTTTTTGTGTTGCTTGGTAAGTAAGTTGGAAATTAGCCAATGCAAAATTCCATTTTAAATAAAAAAGCCCGCCTCAAAGTTTTGAAGCGGGCTTTTTATAATAGACTTTTATTATTTTACCGCACCAGGTGTAGTGTATGGCAATGTTTGTGGGCTAAAATTAGCCCATCCTGCGGTCCAGTCAGTTGCTCCAAAGGCGCCTTTGTAAGCAACCTTTTCAAAGAAAGTATCTGCAACTTTTGCATCAGTAAATAATGCACCGGTTAATGCTACAGATGCGGCAGTTTGGATAAAGTTTGGTACACCTGCTCTTGCAGCGGGAGCTATATCAGCGGCAAATTTATACGGATCTGTATAAACTGAGGAAGCATAAGCATCAGGAGTAAATATATTGTTTAAAGTGATTTTAGGCGTAATTAATCCAAGGGTTGTTGCATTAGATGCTTTTATCTGGTTATTTTTAACATTACTGCCTATAACAAGGTTATTGGCAAATACCGATTTTCCTCCAATATAGTTGGCCGAAGCATTTTCAGTACCACCTGCTGGTAATGTATCATCATAATATATACCTTCTGTATAGCCGGCAATAACAGAGTTTAATATACTGATTGATGAATTACGACGAATTTGCGCGCCATGCTGAAAATTTGCATTTATAGAAGTAAAAGTAGCAGATTCTTTAGGGCCTAATATGGTCATGTTTGAAAATACCGCATTTGTTTGTGGCGTAACATTTGTACCTGAGCTTAGGTTATCAGATTCAAATCCATTTGAGCCAGAAACGTCGGCAGTTGCAGCTAAACGCTGGGCTAAACCAAATTGTATTTTACCCGAAAAACCATTATCTGTATCAAAATCATCGTCCCAGCTATCAATTGCAAGTAAGTGTTTTGCATTTACAGTACCACCAAACCACTCATAAGCATCATCTCCTGAACGGTAAACCTCTACATATTCAATTGTAGTACCAGAGCCAACGCTACCTAATGATAAACCATTTAATTCATTATCAGGGCCCAACGGAATACCTGCATATTCAATACGTACATACTTTAAAGTGCCGGAGTTATCAGCTGCGTCGGTACCGCCATGTTTTGCCTTGTCTGTAGCATCAGATATACCTTCAATAGCAACAGAAGTTCCAAGGTTATTAGGCGCTTTACCTAATATAACCAACCCACCCCAGTCGCCCTGTGAACGGCCGCCTGCGGCAAGGTTTGAAGTAAATACAATTGGTTTATCTACTGTTCCGGTGGCGTTTATTTTTGAGCCGCGTGTAATAATTAACGCACCTTTTGTTGCTTTATCACCTTTAATTATTGTTCCGGCTTCTATCGTTAAAGTAACGTTATTAGTTACATAAACGTTGTTTTTTAAAAGGTAAATTTTATCAGCAGTCCAGGTGGTATTGGTAGTAATATCGGCGCTAATTTCAACAACATTACTTGTTGACGGAGGGTTAACATCACCATCATCAGTGCTGGTTTTTGAACAACCAGATATGAATACACTTAGGCTTAATGCAGCCATTAATAAGATTTTTTTCATTTTCGTTTTAATTATTTATTGTTAATTGGGTTATTAATTGGATGTGATAAATTAAATTTCAAATAGTTTTTAATAGATAATGGGGTTTAAGTTTATTTTAGAATGTATAGTTAAAAGCAAATGAATAATTGCTTCCTGATTTAAAGCGGCTCAGGGTTTGATCGGTATTAGCGTCATATTTTTTGTTTCCATTGTTGTCATAGTATAAAGCGCTTCGCTGGTTTAAAATATCACCCGCATTTAATTTCAATTCGCCTTTGCCTTTCAAAACCTTTACACTTAATTGTAAATCTATCACGTCTCTTGGGGCTTCCCATACACTCGGAAAAGCTGCTCCGGCCGCTATAGAAAGCCTCCGCCCAACTTTATTGTACAAAGCATTGAAATTTAATTTGCCATCAAGAAAACTATGCTGTAAGCCGGCATTTATTACATAAGGAGCTTGCCCAACAAGCGGGCGKTTGGCTTCAAGAAAATTTATACTTCCATCCGATGGATTAAATACTTCTGATTTGATTACAGCCACGTTTGCATAAGCTGTTGTATTTTTGAAGAAATTGCCCGGTGCAATAAAATCCAGCGTTTTGCGCACTTCAAACTCGGCTCCGTACACGGTGGCTTTATCGGTATTGAAATAGGTGATTATACGTTGAGAGCCTGCATCCTGATTATAGGTTTCGATAGCATCTTTGAATTTTTTATAAAAAACTGAAACCGAAATGATCTGTCCGGCTGAGGGATACAGCTCAAAGCGAAGATCGGCATTATTAATAGTTGCTCTTTTTAAATTTGGATTACCCTGAAGCGATGCCAATAACTCATAATCATTTACGGCTGATGTTGCCAGCTCCCTAAATTCGGGGCGCGCTAATGTTCGGTAATAAGATGCTCTTAAATTAATTTTTTCTGTTAGGCTATAGGTGAAATTAGCCGATGGAAGTACGTCAACGTAATTTTGCTTTACTTTATTTAAGTTGTCTTTTGATGACAGATCCAGGTTAAACTGCTCTACCCTTGCACCCCAAACCACCCTAAATTTTTCCGCCAATTTATTGTCCAGCATTGCATAGCCGGCATTTGTAAGTGAGTTTGCCGAATAGGAATCAGGTTTAGGGTTAATTTCATCAATTTTGTAAATATTATTGTTGATAAGGTCTTTTCCAAAAAGCCTATTCAACGGCCTTTCTCTTACTGCAGGATCATCGTTTCTTAATAATACACCTATAAACCTGATGTCGAAATTCCTGTCGCGATAAAACGAGTTTAACCCGGTTTTTAAGGTAGCCGTTTTACTAAACATTTTTATTGGCTGCGAATAATTAACGGCTGCAGAATATGCGTCTTCATTCAACTTCGAATATTGCCTTGCATTGTCTTTTCCTAATGTTGACAAATTAGCCCCAAAGCCAACATCTGGGTTATTTCTGTCCGCAATAAGCCTTGTGTAACTAACTTTACGTTGATCAGGCTGATCATTCAATACATTACTATAACTTAATGACCAGTTGATTTTAGCATTATTATCTCCTAAAGGATGATTACCTTCAATTGTAGATTTTAACAAAGATTTTTGCAATAAATCAAAGGCAAAAAACTTTACGTCACTTGATGTAGCAGCATTTGTACCTGTCCTGGATAAGAACTGGTCGTCATATATTCTGTTATACGTGTTTTTAAAGGTTATTTTGTTCTTGCCAAAAGTGTAACCAAAATTAGCTAACGCGCCTATATTGGTCGAAAATTTGTAAATATCATCCTTGTAGTCGTAATCATAATAATCACGCACTACATCGTTATAAATATTTTGCGAATTACGGTATGTTAATGAAATAATGGCACCAAACCTGTTTCCACTCTTTTCAAAGTTTTTTACCCTGCCAATAGTAAACTGGTAGTTTTGGGTAGGCAGGGCTTTATTACTATAGATATTCCAATCCTGTGGTAGTTTTTTGAGCGCCGATATATTCTGTTCGGTTGTAAGGCCATTTATTATCCTGCTGGATGAGGGAAAACCAGCAGCTAAACTTTTGCCGCCATCATCAAATCCAAAATAATCAGTAGCGTTCCTTGTTCCACTTTTAAAATCCTTAAAAGTTGATGCAGTATTGTAGCCGCCGCCAATTCCCAGTGTAACAAAATTCTGATCGGGAAGATCTTTGGTGCTGATTTGAATAGCGCCGCCTGTAAAATCGCCGGGCAAATCAGGAGTTCCGGTTTTACTTACAATGATATTTTCTACAAGATTAGAAGGTACAATATCGAACGAGAACGCTTTTCTGTTAGGCTCAGTACTTGGTAGTTGGGCTCCATCCAGTAGTGCCGTATTATATCGATCACTTAACCCTCTGATAACAACAAACTTATTATCTTGTATGGTTGCTCCACTTACCCTTTTTAATACATCAGCCGTACTTCTGTCTGGTGATTTTCTGATAGTTTCTGATGATATACCATCTGATATTGACGCACTGTTTTTTTGAACGGCATATAGCGAGGCAACGGAGGCCTGGCGGTAGGTGGCCCTTACAACGACTTCTTTAAGCGCTTGGGTAGTAGCTTCCTGCAAAGCCACGTCAAGATTAGTTACCGCTCCTGCTTTCACCTCAATTTCTGAAATTGACTTGCTCTGGTAACCAATATACCTAACAACTATCGTATACTTTCCCGGCTCCAATGCAGATAAAATATAACTTCCGTCAACGCTGGTTGACGCCCCTTTTGTTGAGCCCTGAATGCCAACTGAAGCGCCAATAAGCGTTTCGCTTGTTTTTTGGTCTATTACCTTACCGGCAATTTTACCGGTACCCTGGGCATGTAATAAACTTGTACAAAATGCCGATAATATAAAAAGAAGTAATAATTTTTTCACGTGCTAATTTTAATCAGCTGCAAAACTACCTCCGTCAAATTAAGCCCATGTTAATAGCATGTTATCAAATCGAATATCTTAGATGTTAGATTTGATATTAAGTTAATCGCTCATCAAATCTTCATAATCCGTTGTTTCCTTTGGGGAAATGCTTAAAAGAAATTAATTGATTCAGGGTATTACAGATGAGTTTTATTTAATGGCTAATCACAAAAAAGAAGAGTTTACCTCTACAGATCAGCATATTTCATTAGTAGCCAAAGCAATGTCGCATCCGGCAAGGATTGCTATTCTGCGTATTTTGGCCAAACATCCTAACTTTACCACGGGAGAAATTGTTGAATTATTGCCCTTAGCCCAGCCAACAGTTTCACATCACCTGAAAGAATTAATTGCATCAGACCTAATCATTGCATCCAATGAAGGTAAAAAATCTATCTACCAGGTAAACTGGTCAAGTTGGAGCAGCTACACCGGGGTTTTTGACAACCTGATGGACATGATGCAAAAAAAATAATGCATATTCTTTAAACCAGGCACATCCGGCCTGTATCGCTATAATTGTTACTGTATCGCGGCAAAATGCAGGCTAAGTAGCGGATAGATTTGCTTCCATTTTGTAATGGGTGACGGCTTTGGTAATTGGCGTTAATTTATTTTTCTTATATATTGCAATGTTGCTTTAAAGCAATATTAATTTAATGTTAAGTTAAATGCCGTACGCAAAATCCGCCTTATCAAAATTCGATGCCGGTGATAACGAACTGTCAACTTTCGCAAAAGCTTTGGCTTTGCCTATAAGGGTTGCCATTATCAGGACGATTGTTGAGCATGGGAATAGTATATCAAAGGATATGATATACACACTTCCCCATAATCCCGACATAATCAGCAGGCATATCTCTGAATTAAGAACTTTAAAAATCATCAGGCAAACCGGGATAAAGGGAAATATCATATACAATATTGACGAAGACCTTTTTAGCCGGATGTCGGCCATGTTCTCCATACTTTTTAAAACAATTGATGATTTGCAGCCGCCCATTGAAGATCTCCGGGCGGCAGAAAAAAAGGATGGGGAGAAACCGCCAGCTTTTGAAAACTTTGGTGCATTTATTCACTTCCACCGGGTGGATTTAAACATGTCTCAGGAAGTTTTTTCAAAAAAGCTTGGCATCGACCGGGCAGACCTTAGCCGTATTGAACGCGGCAGGAAAACCCTGGATGCTGATAAATTAAAACTGCTATCCAACGCGCTCTATATCGACCTGCCCACTTTGAAAAAAGAATACTACAGCCACCAGATAAACGAACTGGCCAACGAAAGCGGCTTGAAAGTTATTATTACGGCAGACAAAGCAGTTAAGGCTGATTATTAAGCCCGGTAATACCAATCACAGGCTGATCAATCCAGCAGCGGGACTGAGATCTCACTCCGATATTTTTGTACAATCCCGCCGGGCAGATACATTTTTTTCTCCGGGCTTTTGTATTTTTAACCTGGAATATACAGCCTAAGACTATGTTAATATACAAGTATTTGTTTTATAAATTTTACTCCTTCTCAAAGCTGCTTCAGAATGGTGTAATTACTTCTGCCGCTAATGCGTACATGATGACATCTGTGTTTATAACTTTCAACTTAGCTGTAGTTATTTGCATAGTCAATTTGATTGCTGAAAGATTGGTAGTAAAAGATTTTTTACTGTATTTTATTTCCTTTTTACCTTTAGTGCTTGTTTATTTCAAGTCGATATATAAAGGGAAATACTTATTAGATAATAGATTGTTTAAAGGTGAAAGCAAAACCAAAAGTGTCATAGGAGCTATTTTAGTTGTTGCTTATTGCATTATATCCATCTGGCTTTTCACTTACTACGGCTCCTTATTAAGAAAAGATATCTTGAAAATTAATTAATAAAATGTAGGTTGTCGCAGCTTTTGCGCTGGTTCTTGCGACATGTAGCCATTGCACAAACCGTCGGCATGCAAGTCTTGAATTTGCAAATCCCAGAAGGATTATAACTGTAAGTTTCGCAACCGTTTTTTGGATAGATGGTTTTTATAAGGTTGCAATATTTTGATTGCCTGACATTGGGCAGTCCTAAAGGCATGGCGCATACTTAGCATGTGGGTCACAAGGCTGGAGCCTTGCGACAGCGGGGGAAATAAAATTAATACAATATGAATGTTATATATATATTGATAGGATCGGCCTTCTTGATTTACGGCATTTGGCAAACTGTAACGACGTTAAAGGTTTTCATAAAAGGGAAGCAAGATAAGCTCGGCGCTGACATTAAAATATTAACCGCAGGGGTTGGTTCGATAATTTTGGGTGTATTTATGATCTTAAGACACTTATAAAATGTCGATTGCTTCAGTTGCACCATGCTACCGCAAAGGTTTTTCGCTGCCGCAAGGTCCAGCCTTGTATATGATCAAGAAAATTTATTTCCCTATTCTTTTTGTAATTGAGCTTGTTATAATATACTTCCTATCGGGACCAATTATTGAAAATCCCGATCATAGCCTAAATATATTTGGAAGTAGACTTCAATTAGTATGTTTTGTACTTATACTCATTACTTGTTACGTTGTGGGTCCCAAATACCAGAAGCCAACAGCAATCGGGTTAATGTTTTATATATCGTATTTTTAATTATGGCGAGGAAGTTAAATTTTTTATAGTGTAGATTTGAAAAGAGGATTTTTGCCTCCAGCTATCGCAAGCGTTCTTCGCTGTCGCTATGAGGCCCCAGCCTTGCGCCAGCATGCGAATTTTTAAGAAAAGGATACAAAGAAGACGTTCCTGGAAGTGGCAGATACGTTTCGGCCGATGGGACGATGGTCGTTCGTATTGGAGAAAGCGATATTACTGGTAAACATGGTGGTGGCCCTCATGCTAATTTCGAAACTCTCAAAGCAAATCCAGCTAAGCCGGGTAAGATGATTGTTGATAAGAATTTCCATATTTACCTTACAAAATAATATTATATGAAAATTAATCTGGATATACCACAATACAGCGAATCAGATGGTTTAGTAAACCATTGGGAGCACAACTTTACGATTGAAGTATCCTTTAATAACAACGCAACTTATATAAAAGCAAATAAAGCAGGATTAGTATCACTTGCAATACAGCTTTTAACACTAGCACAAGACGGAGTTGAAGCTGGGCGACATTTTCATTATGACCACCACAATTCACTTGAAGAAGGCTCAGTAGATCTCATAATAGAAAAAACAGAATTATAATAACCCTGCTCTCCGAAGTCTTCCCCGCTGTTCGAATGTCTTCGAACGACTATGCCTGTAGTTTAAAACTACGGTGTGTATAGCTATAACAATGGTAGCCGGCAGAACCCCTTGTTGCGGTTTTGTTGCGGTTTTCATTTTATGACAATTCTTAATTTGCTGATTGCTAAATAGATAACATTTTTTACTGTTTCACCTGTTGCGAACGCAACAGCTTTTAAAATCTTGATTCTAAATTATAGCTCCGGATACTCCTGAAAACGCAGTCATCTGCCTAAAATCCTTTCTTCCGGGTAATTCCCGGCTTCCTGCTTTTCTTATTATCGCCAGTAGCGCCAACACCCTCGGCGCCGTAGTTACGGGCCATTTTGGCTATGCGCTCTTCCATGGTTTCGGTGGTAAGGCGCTCGCGGCCCAGGCTGTCAACCATAATGGGGAAGGCAAATGGGGTAGGTCGCTCAATGGTTTTCAGGGTAATGGTTTGGGTACCAATGCGCTGCAAAGCCGCCCTCAGCCTAAACTCTTCCAGCTGGAAGGCCAATGCCTCGTTATAGGCCTGCCGTACCAGCAGGTTATCCGGCTCGTACTCGGTAAACACCTCAAACAACAGCGAGGTAGATGCCTGTAAATGCTTGTTCTTCACCAGCTGACCGGGGTAGCCTGTGAACACCAACCCACCTATATGCGCTATATCCCTGAAACGCCTGCGGGCCATCTCGTTGGCGTTCAGGCTATGCTGGATATCGTCGAGTAGGTTGTCTATCGAGAAGAAGCTGGCATCCTCCAGTACTTGCTCAATGGGCACATCTTCATCGGTAAGTAGCTCAAAACCATAGTCATTCATGGCGATAGAGAAACTGGCTGGCTTTATTTTACTGATGCGATAGGCCAGCAGCGATGCCATGCCCTCGTGTACCAACCGACCCTCAAAAGGGTAAAACAGCAGGTGGTGCCCCTCCCGCGATTTAAAGGATTCGATCAAAAACTCATGGCTCTGTGGCAGGTGGGATAACTCCTGTTGTAGTTTGAACAGCGGTTTAAGCGCGATTACTTCTATATCCTTTTCGATGCCATGCGCCACCTCATCAAGCTTTTCCCGGAACACGGCTGATAGCTGGGACGACAAAGGCATTCGCCCGCCATTCCAGCTGGGGATAATGCCTTTGGTAGAACTAGATTTTTTAACATAGGCGGTCATCTCCTTTACCCGGATAAATTCCAGGCTACGGCCGGCGAACCAGAACGTATTGCCCGGTTTCAGTTTCGATACAAAGGATTCCTCAATAGTACCCAGACTGCCGCCGCTAAGCCATTTTACCCGGATGCTCAACTCGCTGGTAATGGTGCCTATACTTAATCTATGCCGCATTGCCACCCGGCGATTGTTTACTTTATACAGGCCGTCCACAATCTCCACCTTTAAAAACTCATCATACTGCGCCAGGGTTTTGCCGCCGGTGGTTATAAAATCCAATAGCTGACCGAACTCGTTTCGGGTGAGGTCGGCAAAGGCATAAGTGCCTTTTACTTCCTTAAACAGGTCTTCGGCCCTGAAACCATCCGATACCGCCAGCGTAACCATATACTGGATCAGCACATCCATAGTAAGCAGCATCGGGTCGCGGCTTTCAAAAATTCCTTTCCTGATAGCCTCTTTCAAAGCCGCGCCTTCCAATAGCTCAAGCGAATGAGTTGGCACAAAGTACGCCCTCGATACCGCGCCGGGGTGGTGACCGCTTCGCCCGGCACGCTGCATAAAACGGGCAACACCTTTCGGACTGCCCACCTGCACTACAGTATCTACAGGGCGAAAATCAACCCCAAGATCAAGGCTCGAAGTACATACAACTACTTTCAAAGCTTCGGCATGCAGTGCCTGCTCCACCCAATTGCGCAGCTCGTTATCCAGCGAACCGTGGTGCATAGCCATAATGCCGGCATACTCCGGGTAATTATCCAAAATGGCATGGTACCAGATCTCGGATTGCGAACGGGTATTGGTGAATATCAGGGTTGTTTTACTGCGGGCAACAATCTCCATTACCTGCGGCAATAGTTTTAAGCCGATATGCCCGGCCCATGAATAATTCTCCACGTTATCCGGGATAATGGATTTGATCTCCAGTTTTTTCTCCAGGTTGGCCCGTACCATTTTGATCTTTTCCGGGGGGAAATCATTACCTAACAAAACTTCTGCGGCCTGCTCTAAGTTGCCAATAGTAGCACTGATACCCCAGATACGGAGTTGGTGGTTTGCAGTTTTATCCGGAAGCTCATTTCCCATCACTGCAAGCGGAGAACTGCCAATTGAGGCGAGTGCCTTGAGGCGGGACAAGCCCAACTCCACCTGCACGCCTCTTTTAGTTCCCAGTAATTCATGCCACTCATCAATCACCACCACCTGCAGGTTGCCGAACATTTTGGGATATTCTTTTTGGGCCAGCATCAGGTGCAGGCTTTCGGGGGTGGTAAGCAGTACTTCGGGTAGTTTTTTCTTGAGCGCGGCTTTTTCAGCAGCCGAGGTATCACCGGTTCGGGTGGCAATTTGCCAGGGCAGGCCCATCTCATCGCAGGCCTCCTGCATGGCTTTGCGGATATCGTTGGTTAAGGCGCGCAGCGGGGTTATCCACAGCATGAGTAAGCCGTTATTCTTTTGTGTGGAATAGGTATCGGGATGTTTATTAATAAAATCGGCCAGGAAAGGCAAAAACAAAGCATAGGTTTTTCCGCTGCCGGTAGGCGCGTTTAGCAAACCGGAGTAGCCGGCCAGGTATGCCGCTTCCATTTCCTGCTGAAACGGGAACTGATGCCAGTTTTTTTGCTTGTACCAATGCTGTATAACCTGCCGGCCTTTTTCTATCATGGTTTATTTTAACAAAGGAATAACACTTTAGTTGGATAATCAAAAAATTACCAAGAACAGAAATAGAAAAAAATAATAACCTGAAACAAAACACAGGCTATTAATTTAGCGCATTTTAATGCATGTAAGTTATTGATTGAAGTAAAGGACAGCGTTTATGTTGTCCTTTACTTTTTTAAACCCGGTTAGATATCTTATTTATCGCATATGCCCCGATACCCTGACTGTTATCATCGGATTATTGTCAGCGAACCCGACAAAGTGCTTCGGCCATGTTTTGGGTTGATTATATAATAGTATACCCCACCCGGTATCGCCGAGCCTTTGTAGGTGCCATCCCAGGGGACAGTATACCCCACGGATGCAAATAATTTGGCTCCATAGCGGTTATAAACATCAACGGTACAATTGGCATAGGTATCCAGGTATTTAATGTTCCATTGGTCGTTAACACCATCGCCATTGGGCGAAAAAGCGTTTGGTATTACCGGTCCCTGCAACACAAAAACTTTTAGCTGTCCGCTTACCGTGCACCCTGCGCTGTTGCTTACTGTGAGGGTATAAGTGGTATCCTGCAGGGGAGTAACGGTTGGGTTTAATGCGGTTGCATCATCCAGGTAAATTGCCGGTGTCCACGAATAAGTAAGGCCGTTGCCACTGGCTGTTGCCGGCAGGTGCGCGCTGCCGCCAGAAAGTACTGTAATATCTGGGCCTACGGTAATAACCGGTATGGGATTAACCGTAATGGTTTGGCTGGCGGTAGCCGGGCAAGTGTTTGTAGCGGTATAAACATAATTGATGGTAAATGTACCAGCCCCTGAGGTGGCAGGATCAAACAAACCGGTGCTGCTTACACCAGTGCCCGTATAAATACCTGTACCAGCTACACCGGCAATTTCCTGAGCCGCCAATTGCACTGTGCCTCCATTGATACACACGGCCGATGGTGCGGTGAAAGTTAACTCGGGCACCGCCAGTAAAGTGATGGTTTTATCCATTATGGATACGCAGCTGCCGCCCGAATAAGCTATCATTCTCACCTGGTAGTTTTGCGTTGCCGGGGTATGGAATGCGGCATAAGTATGGTAATATAGCTTGCCATAAGTTGGGCTTTCGTCTGTAACTACGGTAATTGGATTGTTCCCATAATCATAGTACCACTCAATTTTGGTGATGCTGCCAAAATCTACTGTTGATGTATTGGTGAATGTAACCTGTTGATCGCTGCAAAGTGCTGATGAGTTTGCCATCGTGAATGAGGCAACAGGTATTGATCCGTTAACAGTGAAACGTTGGGTTATGGCAGATGTACAGCCACTTGCGGATGTTACGGTAAGCGTTACCTGGTATACCGCCGCCTGGGTGTATTTATGCGATGGGTTTTTTAGTGTGGATGTATTGGGGTTGGCGGTTGTTGCATTTACATCGCCAAAATTCCATAAATAGGTAAAGCCGCTGGTTGTATTATCGGCAATGGTGCTGTTATCTGTAAAGATGGCCGATGCATCGGCCAGGCAAACATCGGGCATGGTGAATGCAGCAACCGGTAATGGATTTATGGTGATGCTTTTGGTAATGGTGGCCGTACAGCCGCCCGAATTGGTTATGGTAAGCTTTATACTATAAGTACCGGCGGTACTATACAGATGCTCAAATGCTGTGCTGCTGGTTTTGGTTTCAGTTGTGCCGTCGCCATAGTTCCAAAGCCAGCTGGTGATGGTTCCGGTACCGGTAGTGGACTGGTCTGTAATAGTAACTGCTTTTGTTAAACAATCGGGTGTTGAAAAACTGAATGCCGCAACCGGCAGCGCACTGATATTGATGGTTTTGGTTATTACTGATGGTGTACAGCCGGTATTGCTGGCTACCGTGAGCGTAACCACATAAGTGCCAGTTTGGGTATATGTATGCGAGGGATTTTGTAATCCCGAGGTTTGCCCGTCGCCAAAATTCCATGCCCATGAAGTTATTGTTGATCCGTTAGTAACAGAAGCGTCTGTGAATACGGTGGCAGTGCCCAGGCAGGTAGGGTCGGGCACGGTAAATGCGGCCACCGGCGACGGCGTTACCGTTAAGGTAAGGTTATTAGATGCCACCACGCAATTGGCAGAGGTGATATTATCTGTTATAGCCGAAACCAGCCGGTACTTATACGTGCCTGCGGTGGTGGGCGCGGTGATGGTGTAGCTTGTTGCAGTACCGGCGGTGCTCAGGTCGGTCCAGCTGCCATTTGTATATATTTGTAGTTTTTGTACATAGCCGCTGGCCAGTGTGCTGGTGGCCTTTATGGTATAAGTTTGTGCCGAGCCTGCACAGGTAGTCTCTGTACCACTGGTTGATTCTGCAAACACAGCTGAAACTGTTGAACCATAAGGACTAAAGGTAATATCATCAACCGCGAAATCGTTGCCCTGCGTGCCGCTGGCATTGCTTACCAGTTTAATTACTACATCGCCGGTACCCGCAGGCAGGGTAAAGTTGGCGGTATAGTTATGCCAAACATTGCCGGTGGGTACATCACCGGTTGATACGCCGGTGCCAAGTTCGGTTACCCCATCGGCAGCGTAAATATGGAAAACCATGTTGGGCAATATTCCGCCAGATGCCAAAACGTTTTTAATCCAGACGCCAAACTGGTATTGTGTGTTACCGCATAAGCTGGTGATTTTACGGGTATAAACTGTGCCTGCCTGCACGTTGCCGTTTACCACCATCATATAGCCGTTGGTATTGCCGGTTGTTTCATAGTCATGGTCATAGCTGGTAACAAAACCACCATGTACCGTAGTGTTACTTTGATTGGTAATGGTATAGTAGTTTTCGCCTATCTGGCCACTGCTGCTGTAAACATAGGTGGTTGTGCCCGAGTCGGCCGATAAAGCCCCGGCCCGCGAAGCTGTACCTGAGCCAAAAGTGATCTTAACAACCGGGTCGCCCAGGCTTTGCGCTTGTACCTGGCGACAAAAAAATAGTGAAAGTAAAAAACATGCGATAAGTGCAAGATTTTTTTTAGGTTTTAAAGCAACCAACATTTATAAGCGTAATTAATTATGGTGGATTGGCGCAGCTAAGCTCGCGGCTGTTTAATAACACGTGTAATAAGCAGCTATCAAGCTTAAAGATGTTTCAAAAAGCGGATATTCAAAATTAAGTATCGATTAACCGGCACTTTGAATCGGTAAACGAAGGATGAAGATTTTACTGCCCGATCCCTGCACCAACTTATCTTTACATTAGGGTAATTATTGTAAATTAGTATTTCAAGCAATCTGCCTATGCATTACCTTATTATTCAATACACCTGCCTGCTGGCCATTATTTTGTTTGTGGTTATGCTGGCACAAAAAATTAAAATTGCATATCCCATTCTACTGGTGCTGGTGGGTTTGCCACTGGGTTTTGTACCCGCTTTGCGCGGTATAGAAATTGATCCCGAATTGATCTTCGTGATATTTTTACCGCCATTACTTTATGAATCTGCCTGGAACACATCATGGAAAGATTTTTGGAAATGGCGCCGGGTGATTTCCAGCTTTGCTTTTCTAATTGTTATTGTAACTTCCTGTGTTATCGCTTTTGTATCGCATAGTGTGATACCTGGCTTTACATTGGCGGCGGGCTTCCTGCTGGGCGGTATTATTTCTCCGCCCGATGCGGTATCGGCCACCAATATTTTGAAAAACATCAAAGTACCCAAACGCTTCGTTACCATTGTAGAGGGCGAGAGCCTGATGAACGATGCATCCAGTTTGGTTATTTTTAGGTTTGCACTGGCCGCGATAACTACAGGAACTTTTGTATTTAGCCAGGCTGCTATCAGCTTTGTTGTGGTTATTGTAATGGGGATAGTTACCGGGTTGGCAGTTGCTTTGGTTTTTTATGCCATTCACCGCTGGCTGCCAACTACCACCAATATTGATATTATCCTCACTTTTATTACCCCATACGCCATGTATATAGCCGCCGAAGAGTTTCATTTTTCGGGTGTGCTGGCGGTAGTAAGCGGCGGCTTGTTTCTATCAATCAGGCGCCAGGAAATTTTTACCCACCGCAGCAGACTGCAGGGCATTAACGTTTGGGAGACTGTAGCCTTTGTACTCAACGGTTTTGTTTTTTTGCTGATTGGGCTGGAGTTCCCGGTGATCATTAAAGCGCTGGGGACAGATGGCTTAGGGCCTGCAATTGAATACAGCCTCATTATTACGGGAGTACTTATTGTTACCCGGTTGCTAAGTACTTATGGTGCCACTATTTTTACCATGTTCATCAGCCGCTATATAACAACCGCCGACCCAAGCCCGGGTTGGAAAGCGCCGCTATTATTGGGGTGGACGGGCATGCGCGGTGTGGTATCGCTCGCTGCTGCGCTGAGTGTGCCTGTTGTGCTGCAATCCGGTGTCGCGTTTCCGCAGCGTAACCTAATTTTGTTTATTACCTTTTCGGTTATTATGGTTACGCTGGTATTGCAGGGCTTAACCTTGCCTGTGCTGGTAAAGTGGGTAAACATGCCCGATCCGGATTATACCATCTCATTTGAACAGCAAAAACAGTTGGTCCGTAAAAAACTATCGCACCTGTCGTTACAGTTATTAACAGATAATTACGCCAGTCAATTAGAAAATAATGACATGGTAAAATCGCTCCACATCAGGTTAAATGCCGATATGGAATTGCTCAAAGATTGGGAACTGGGCGACAACGCCAAACGCGCCGAAGATTATTATAAAGATTACCGTGAAATTATGGCCCACCTGATGCGCGAGCAACGCCAGTTGTTGCAAACGCTAAACAAGAAGGAAAGTGTTAATGACGATATTGTTAAACAACAACTGGAACTGCTTGACCTGGAAGAAGAGAAGCTAAGGCAGCATTTTGCTTTTGGCGAAGAGTAGTTTTTTGAGGGGATGGGGATAATTGGAGAGGGATGTTGGACGTGGGCCCGACAGGGGAGTTTTAGCCCCGGTTAGTTTACAACCTTTTTTTAGCCAGATTCTACCCCATGCCCCACAAAAAAGGCCCTGCATATTAAATGCAAGGCCCCATAGCAATATGATTATTAGGTCAGTTACGACATTTTTAGCTTTTTCTGAATGTCGGCAACATAGCCTTTGAATTTCTTATCGGTATCAATCAGATCCTCCACTGTTTGGCAGGCGTAGATCACAGTAGAGTGGTCGCGACCGCCAAAGAAATGGCCGATTGATTTTAATGAGCTTTTGGTATGCGCTTTGGCCAGGTACATTGATATTTGGCGGGCCTGCACAATTTCGCGCTTGCGGGTTTGTGATTTCACCATTTCAATAGGTACTTCAAAGTACTCGCAAACCAGGCTTTGGATATACTCCATTGAAATTTCTTTGGATGAGTTCTTCACAAAGTTTTTCAACATTTGTTTGGCCAGGTTCAGGTCTATTTCCTTGCGGTTAAGGGTTGATTGTGCAAGTAATGAAACCATGGCGCCTTCCAGTTCGCGTACATTGTTATCAATGTTATGGGCTACATATTCAATAACATCGTTTGATAGTTCGATGCCGTCTTGGTAGATCTTGTTCTTCAGGATAGCCATACGGGTTTCCAGGTCGGGGATCTGCAGATCGGCCGATAGTCCCCATTTAAATCTTGACAGTAATCTTTCTTCCAAACCAGCCAGGTCCTTGGGGGCTTTGTCTGATGTGATGATCAGTTGTTTGCCGCTTTGATGCAGGTGGTTAAAAATGTGGAAGAAGAAATCCTGCGTTTTTTCTTTACCGGCAAAGTTATGTACATCATCCATAATGAGTACATCAATGGCCTGGTAAAAGTTCACAAAATCGTTAATGTTATTATGTTTCAGTGCGTCAACAAATTGTTGTGTGAATTTCTCGCACGATACATAAAGTACCAGTTTATCGGGCAGCGAACGCTTAATCTCGTTACCGATGGCCTGGGCAAGGTGTGTTTTACCTAAACCTACGCCACCATAAATCATTAAAGGGTTAAATGAAGTTCCACCCGGTTTTGCGGCTACAGCGTAACCTGCAGAACGGGCCAAACGGTTACAGTCACCCTCAACAAAGTTTTCGAAGGTGTAGTTTCTGTTCAGTTGCGGATCTACATTTAATTTTTTTAAGCCGGGTATCACAAAAGGATTTTTAATATCCTTATTGATTGAAATAGGTATCGGCATTGACTGATACTTTGACTCGGCGCCGTTTCCGTTCGAGGGCATATTAGTTGTATAGGGTTTACTTGATGATGATTGCTCAACAACAATATTATACTCTAAACGCCCTTCATCCCCTAATTGTTTTTTTATTGTTTTGCGCAGTAAGCCCACATAGTGCTCTTCAAGCCATTCGTAAAAAAACAAACTTGGTACTTGTATGGTCAATACACTCCCCTCCATTCTCAAGGCTTTTATCGGCTCGAACCAGGTTTTAAAGCTCTGTGCCGGTATGTTGTCCTTTATGATCTGAAGACAGCTATTCCAAACGTTAGTACAAGTTTTTTCCATGTATATATAAGTAATTATTTGATTTCCAATCCCTCAGCCAACATCTTTTGGGACTGCTACGGAACATCGAATATTGCCAAAAAAAACGTATAAAAAAATTAAATTTTCACTTTTTTAACAATTCTCAAGTTATCAACAAAAGTTGTTTTTAAATATAAAAATTGTATATAACGCATTGTTTTTTGTTAAAAAGTGCAATTTTATAATTTTTTAATTAAATAATTTTMTTTTAGATTTTTCAAAGAAAAACGCCAAAAAAACAGCGTTTTTCTTTGTTACTTATACGCCAAAATTTTGGCAATTGTTGGGCTATTTCAGCCGTTTGCGTCGCACTAAAAACTAAAGCACCGGATTAGTGCCAAATAAAACTAAAATTTGATATTTATTAAATGCGGCAAAGTATACTCACGGTCTCAAAAGCCACATTGTAATATTAGTACTCCCCAAAAACGCTGCGCAAGGTATCAGCGATCTCCCCTAAGGTAGCATAATTTTCAACCGAAGACACTATAAAAGGCATTAAATTTTTAGTGCCCAAAGCAGCCTCTTTTAATAGCTGTAAATTGTCTTTAACAGCCTGGTTATTTCTTTTGTTTTTAAGTTTTATAATTTTTTCCATTTGCATTATGCGGATGGAATCATCAACCCTAAACACATTTGCATGAATATCCTCCTGCTGGGTAAATTTATTTACGCCCACCAAAACTTTTTCGCCGCTCTCTATTTCAACCTGGTATTGGTAAGCCGATGCTGCTATTTCCTGCTGAATGTAATCCTGCTCAATAGCCTTAACTGCGCCACCCATGGCATCTATTTTATCTAAGTATAATTGTGCTGCGGCTTCAACCTCGTTGGTAAGGGCTTCTATAAAATAAGACCCGGCCAGTGGGTCTACCGTGTCAGTTACCCCGCTTTCAAAGGCGATGATCTGTTGGGTACGCAAAGCTATTTTTGCCGCCGCTTCGGTAGGTAATGACAATGCCTCATCATAGCCGTTGGTGTGCAATGATTGCGTGCCACCCAATACCGCTGCCAGCGCCTGGTTGCTAACGCGTATGATATTATTAAGCGGTTGCTGAGCTGTTAAGGTAGAGCCGCCTGTTTGGGTATGGAAACGAAGTTTTTGGGCCCCAGCATCGGTTGCTCCCAAATCCCTGGTAATATGTGCCCACATGCGTCTTGCCGCCCTGAACTTGGCTATCTCCTCGAAAAAATTATTATGGCAATTGAAAAAGAAAGACAGACGTTTGGCAAATACATTTATATCTAATCCCTTATCCAGTGCTGCCTTTAAATAAGCCTTGCCATTAGCTAAAGTAAAAGCCAGCTCCTGAACCGCGGTTGAACCAGCCTCACGGATGTGGTAGCCCGATATAGATATGGTGTTCCATTTGGGTACTTCGTTGCTGCAGTATTCAAATACATCGGTAATGAGGCGCATGGATGGGGTAGGCGGGTATATATAAGTACCGCGCGCGGCGTATTCCTTTAATATATCGTTTTGTACCGTGCCCGAGATCTGCCGCAGATCGGCGCCTTGTTTTTTGGCAAGGGCGATATACATGGCCAGTAATATAGGCGCGGTGGCGTTGATGGTCATGCTGGTGGTAATATCCTTTAGCTGGATACCATCGAACAGTATCTCGATATCTTCTAATGAATCTATGGCTACGCCTACCTTGCCAACTTCGCCCTCTGATAGTTCATGGTCACTGTCGTAACCAATTTGTGTAGGCAGATCGAACGCTACGGATAAACCGGTTGTGCCCTGGCTTAATAAGTAATGGTAACGTTTGTTTGATTCTTCGGCTGTTGAAAATCCGGCATATTGGCGCATGGTCCAGGCTTTGCCCCGGTACATATCCTTTTGGATACCGCGTGTAAAGGGGAACTGGCCCGGCAGTTCGTCCATATTGGATGGCCCGGTATAAACCTCCTTGATTTCGATACCCGATGTGGTGCTGAATTTTTTAGCCATTGCGTTTAAAATAATTCTTCGAGATCCTGCCTAACCAGGTTGACGGCTATTTCGTACGGATCATCTTCCAGCTGACTCAAATGGATCAGCACGGTTTTACTCAGCTCCATGCCGGTTGAATTTTCTGGCAGGGCTTTTACAGCATTGTTCACCAGGCTCAGGGTATCTTCCTTAACACGTTTTAGTACAGCCCAAACCCGGCTGCTCACATAAATTTGCTGGGTAATGTTATGCTGAAACTCGTTACGGATCTCGTTTACAACGATGATGTGCAGTTCGGCTGCTGATAAACTGCCAACATTAAGGCGGATAAGCATATTAGCAGGGTTAATGCGCTCTATAAATAAAACCACCCGCTCATAAGCCTGTAAACGAAGGGGCAATGTTTGGTTGCCCGCGCTGCGTTTAAGCTCCAGTATTTGTAGTTGGCTTTGTTTATCCAGGTAGGGCTTAAACAGGTAAAAAGCTATCCATACTACGCCGGCTCCGGCAATGGTAAATTTTAAAATATCAAGTAAATAAAGCGGTGTTAGCATGTTTTGTTAAAATGTTAAGCTGAAGTCATAAAATACCTGTGGATGTAAAAATCCACATTTTACCTTATATTTGTATAGTTAAATAAAAATAAGATGAGTACTGCTGTTGAAATTGCCCCGGTATCCTTTACAGAAGGAGCCGTTAAAGAACTTGTTAAATTGAGGGATCAGCAAGAGATAGGTGAAGACTTTGGCCTGCGTGTTGGTGTTGAAGGCGGTGGCTGCTCGGGCATGAACTACGTTTTAGGCTTCGATCAAAAAAAGGATGGCGACCAGGAATTTATTATCGATGGCATAAAAGTATTTATGCATAAAGCACACGGCATGTACCTGATGGGGATGCAAATCAATTTCCAGGATGGCTTAAACGCGCGTGGTTTTACTTTTAACAACCCCAACGCCGCCAGCACCTGCGGCTGCGGAACTTCGTTCGCGGTCTAAAAGAATAAGCACGGAAAAATAAAAGAACAAAAAAAATTGAAGGTAGCCAATCGGTTGCCTTTTTTGTTGCACATGAATTTTACAAATCCTTGCACTTACTTATCGCTTCATCAATAAACTTTTCCCAGTGAGGGCCGTAACCTACGGTGTTTAACTGGATGATACCTTGTTTATCAACTACCATATTAAGCGGGTATTGGTGAATTCCTAATGGGTTTGTAAAATCGCGGCCATCGGGTACCTGGTGATAGGCAAAGGGTGTATCTTTTATAAACTTTTCGATATCGCTTTTGCTATCCAGGCAAATACCTATGAAAACGATGTTTTTATCATCGGTATATTTGGCCACAAGCTTATTTAGTTCAGGAATCTCCTGCCTGCATGGTGGACAATCAATAAACCAAAAGTTTAATACCACAATTTTGCCCGCCCAATCCTTTGATTTAAGTTTGAATTTATTAATATCGGTAACCGTAAAAGGATCAAGTGATTGTTCGCCATTTTTAAACGGGCCGGTGGTTGGCGACGGCATATTAGCCATTAGTGAGGCTATTTGCTGCTCCGACAGTTTTTTTAAAACAAAACAGGTATCCGTTTCATTGGCTTGCCTGCCAACAAGGCTATATTCGCCGGTTATCAGTTTACTGTGCCACTCATCAAAAGGCAACGTTTTCCCCGCCGAATCGAGCACCAAAGCATATTTATTGGGTGCGCCAAAAGGTCTTATTTTGGTAGAAGGGCTACCATTTTGTGCATAACCAGAAAAACGGCAGATAGCAGCAAATGCGAACAATACAATATAGAATTTCATAAGGCGGTATTTATAGAACTAATATATTATTTATTGAGCAAATGTTTTAATGATATTTCAATGATATTTGGCTTGCGAATTTGATATTACCAACGTAATAAAAACATTTTTGATGCTGTAACAAATTGGTATAGCGCTTAGTCATATGGTCAAGTTTTTTATTTTGATAGCATGCCGGTAAAAACCTCTCTCAGAGAAAATATTTCTATAGCGTTACAGTCCATTGCCGGTAACAGGCTGCGTACATCGCTTACCGCGTTAATTATTGCTATTGGCATTATGGCCCTGGTGAGTATTTTAACCGCTATTGAGGGCATCAGGCAGTTTACTAATGATGCTTTTGCTGATCTGGGCGCCAACTCGTTTACTATCCAAAACCGTGGCGAGGGTTTAAATTTTGGAAGCGGGGGCCACAGTAAAGTATACCCATCCATTACTTATGACCAGGCCGACCGCTTTAAAAAAACCTTTAAGCTACCTGTAATAGTTGCTGTTAATTTGGATGTTACCGGTATAGCGATAGCCAAATTTGGCAGCGAAAAAACGAATCAGAATATTTCTGTTTCCGGATCGAACGAAAACTACCTGGCCACCAGCGGTAAAAAGCTATCCTTTGGCCGTAATTTTTCAACCTCCGAGCTGGAACATGGCTCAAACGTGGTGCTTATAGGCGATGAGATTAAACAAAAACTTTTTAAACATACCGATCCTGTAAACCAAAATGTTTTTATTGGCGGCAATAAATATAAAATAGTTGGGGTAATTGCTTCAAAAGGTTCAAGCTCATTTGGGGGAGATAAATTTTGCATCATTCCAATATTAAAGGCTAAACAGATAGATACCAATAAAAATGCATCATATACTATTACCATTAAAGTAAATAGCCCCGGAGCCCTGGATGCAACAATTGGTGAGGCTACCTCATTATTCAGGAACGTGCGTAGCCTTAATGTAGCTAATGAAACTAATTTCGAGATCTCGCGAAGTGATTCTGTTCAGCAGCAACTTTCAAGCCAGATAGCCGGTATTACAATTGGTGGGTTTACCATTAGTATTATTACACTAATAGGTGCTGCAATAGGGCTCATGAACATTATGCTGGTGTCTGTTACCGAGCGTACCCGCGAAATTGGAGTACGTAAAGCTGTTGGCGCCACGCAAGCGGTAATCCGTAAGCAATTTTTAATTGAAGCCATTGTAATCTGCCTAATGGGTGGAGCGGCAGGCATTATACTTGGCATGGCTGCAGGTAACGTAATTGCGGTTCAAATAAGCGGAACGTTTGCTATACCCTGGGGCTGGCTCGTATTCGCCGTGGTACTTTGTACTTTTATCGGACTGATATCCGGCTATTACCCGGCCAAAAAGGCCGCCAAGCTCGACCCGGTTGAGGCTTTGCGTTACGAATAAAGCTGAGGGTATTTAATGTAGAGATGCATATTTGCGACCCGGACTGTACGGGGCAAATATACATGGCTTCTTGCATGTAGGAGACGCAATCATGCTCCCTACAATAGGAATTTCATCCAAATCAAATATCCAACCCATAGCAAGATGTTGGAGTAAACACCGGCCAGCACATCATCCATCATAACACCGGTGCCACTTGGGAGGGCTTCCATCTTACGGATCCCCAACGGTTTTACAATATCAAAAAAGCGAAATAATATCAGGCCCGCTAATAAAAAGTAAAGGTTTTGCGGGATGAACAGCATTGTAATAAGCATGCCGGCAACTTCATCTATTACCACGCGCGAGCTGTCTTCGCCCCAGTCGGGTTCAACTTTATTGCTTACATAAACGCCCCATAGGGTTATAACAATAGTGRTTGCCAGTAAATAAAGCGGATTTTGAAGAGCTGCACACCGCCACAACAACCAGATCGCTCCGCAGGTAACTATGGCCGCATAAGTGCCGCCACCCTTTAAAAAACCTATGCCGAATATGGAGGCTATTATTTTGTTAAATTTCATTTTGTCATTAGTCGATAATGCAGCTTTAAATTTATACATCGGGTTTAACCCCTGCCTCTCCTTTTCCCAAATGTCATTGAGCTAAGAGGGTTTTCACGCAAAGACGCTAAGACGCAAAATGATTTGCTTATTTTTTCTTACGCCCTGGCGCGGAATTAAATTTTTACAACTTCAGCTTTTTTAACTGCAAACCGGCTTGTGCAAACTGCCGATTCAAAACCGCCCACTGTTTATTGCTTATCTAAAACATCCTCCGCGGCCTCAGCTACTTCCGGTTCAATGGTGTGGCGTTTGGGAAAGTTAAACAGCAATGATGTTAATACAGGGATAATGAATAATGCTACGGTAAATATTGAGGTGAAAATATCAGCGCCTTCACCCTCCATCATTTTGGAAAAGCCGGTTTCGGGGTAAAAATGGATGTATAAAGACGAGGACAGTTTTAAACCAAGTACACCTATTACAATAAAAGCAACGGTTTCCAGGAAAGTGAATTTTTCCATCAGCTTAACAAAGGCTTGTGCCACAAAACGCATGGCCAGGATACCGATGAATACACCGATATAGATTAATGCCACATGATCGGTAAAAGCTACCGCAGCAAAAACGTTATCGATAGAAAAGGCAAGGTCCATTAGCTCAACCAAAGCCACAGTAGCCCAGAAAACGCCGAAAACGCCGACTGTTGATTTATACAGCCAGTTTTTGCTTTTATCCACCTCTTCTTCTTCTCCACCRGCATTTGCTGCTTGTATTTTACCTTTAAAATAATCAAAGCTAAGGTATATAAGGTACAGCCCGCCAATAGGTTTTAACCACCATATTTTCACCAGCCAGGCTGCTAAAAACAAGCATACGCCACGCAATACATATGCGCCAATGATACCATACCTTAGCGCCTTTTTACGCTGATCTTTTGGCAGATCAAGTACCATGGTGGCCAGTACGGCCGCATTATCAACAGAGAGCAGGCTCTCAATAAGTATTAAGTTTAATATTACGAGCAGGCCCGCTTTAATGTCGGGGCCTAAAATTGTGTGTAAAAAATCCATATTTAAACAGGGAATGTATTTTTGTTAATGTTAAATAAACTAAATTAAATCGGTATTCAGCATACTTTTTAAAATATTGGCCTGAACATCAATATTGGTAATGTCGTCAAGGAAACTAATGTCCGAGATCTTTTTATAATTATCGGCAAGCAAATTCTTTATCTCGGGTGGCATGTACACCTTCATAGCTGCTGCATTACCTTCCAGCTTGTCGTTCTTGTTCTTAAGCTCATAAACCAATTGTTCTTTTTTAGAAAGATTGGTCGACATATCGATGTTGGCGATTTTGGCCACATCAAAAAACACAAACAGGCTATCTGACGGGGAATATAAAAAATGTCGGTCGGCATCAATAAACTTGTACACCTCAATAACCTGGCTGCCCGATTTTAATCCACAATAAAATTCGGTTTTAAAATCATATTTACACAATACGCCCATCAGCTTGCGCTGTATGGTAGCATATTCATCTTTATAAACATCCTTAATATCGTATGCTGTTACCTCCTCAACCAGGTCGTTACTGATGGTGTAAAAAAAATCGGCAGCAAACCTGGAACTAAAGGAATTGATGTTTTTTGAAAGTGGGTTTTCTGTTGAATCGTCAGACAGTACCTGGAACAGCTTGCGTAGTGAAAGATTGATTTTTAAGGCCTGCCTTTGCTTTTCGAGGTTGAAATTAGCCTGCGTATAGGTAGGGTCATTCAGCCTTTCAATCATTTCTTTATTGATCTGGACCTCATCAAACAGCAGGCTGATATTACCCTCATTATTCTTCTTGATCTTGCGGAGCAGGTCGATCAAACTTTGGGTAAATTGCAGGTGAAACAGGTCGAGCTTGTTGATATCCAGTTCGGGGTTGCTCTCAAACAGTTTATGGATCACCTGGCTGCGCAGGTAAATTTTATAAATAATATCGTCGCCAAAATACACAGAAAGCAATTGCAGCTTACTGAGCATTCTGTTGCTTTGATTTAGAATATTTAACCGGTGTTCATCCATGTACTAAGTACAAAACTACGAAAAAAGAAACCTCGCCCAAACCTTCTGCCAATTGGCAGAGGTGCCTTAAAGCAAAATCGCCTGTGGGTACAGGCGATGAGGTTTAAAATCCTTATTAATATTAATCCCGTCACTGCTTCGTGCCTCGTAACGTGGTTTTTGTGAGCGGGCGCCTAAGCGTTAGTCACATGCTTCTTCAACTCTGTTTCCAGCGTTTGCAACTCTGTGTTAAGTACCTTCCTGTTAGCTGTGCCTTCATCATGGATGCGTTTTACCTCGGTAAGGGTTTCTATCAGGGATGCAGTGGTGCGTTTCAAGGTATCTAATGATACTACCGTTTTCTCGTTCTCGCGGGCTACGTCAATGCTGTTTTGTTTAAGCAGCTCGGCATTTTTTTGCAGGATGGTGTTGGTTGTATCCGAGATCTTTTTCTGCATCTCCACGTTTTCCTTTTGCCTGTTAAGGGCAACGGCAATAGTTAGCTGATTTTTCCAAACCGGGATGGTAGTTGATACGATAGATTGTGCTTTTTCGGCAATGGTGGTATTATTGCTTTGCACTATGCGGATTTGTGCCAGCGACTGCATCATGATAAAGCGCACCACTTTCAAATCGGCCAGGCGTTTATCAAGGCGGTTCACAAAATCGCGCAGGTCGGCAATTTCGTAATCGTTATAGGCCGATGGGTTGGCATCCATTTGTGCCAGCTGCTCGTTCAGCTCATTGTACTTTAACTGACCCGATATAATAAGTTCCTCCATCTGGTGAATGTAGGTTACATTGCTATCAAACATGGTTTGCAGCGAGCTGTTATCCTTTAATGAATTTACACGCCCGGCCTTGATCTTATTGGTGATCTTATCGATATTGTTGATAACGGTATCGTACTTCTGGAAAAGTTTTTTGGTATCAAATACCAGTTTTTTAACAAAAGGGATATGCGATATAAAGGAGGTGAACGCGTTTTGGTTCAGCTCATCTACGTCGATGTAGTTCAGCTCGGTAAGCAGATCGTTAATCAGTAGACCAACCTCGCCCGAGTTATAGGTACGTACCGAGGTTAAAAAGTTGTTGCTGTATTTCTCCATCGAAGCCTGCACATCAGTACCGTAATTCAGGATGGAGTTAACATCTTTCGGGTCGAGTGCTTTAGCCACCTCGCTGTATTTTTGAACTTCGGTAGATGAAATATTGCTCAGGTCTACATTCCCTTCTTTATCCAGCAGCTTTGCCGGGGTGGTAGTGCCCGGGGCAGGAGTAATGTCCAGGTTTACCGGGGTTATATTTATTGGGTTGTTATTGGGTGTGCCTTCCATTTTGTTAAGTTTTTGATAGTGAATTGTGAGTGGTCAGCGGTGAGGTGTAAGTAGTGATTTGATTTACATTCCGCAAAACTCACCACCCACTATTCACCACCCACTATAAATAGTTCTGTGTTACTGTTTTAACGGTTTCTTCCAGCTTGCGGTCGCGCGTTGGTTCGCCTATTGCGTTAAATTTCCATTCGGCGTTCTTTTTGTAAAATACGCCCAATACCATAGCCACGTGGCCTGCAAAATCCTTACTGTTGGCAATGTCATAAGTAGCAAATACTTCGCTAACGCGGGTTGGTGTACCTTCGTAAATGCGGATAGATGCAAATGGTATCGACGCAAAATCCTGCCCGCGGAAACTGTTCAGCATAAAAGCCACATAAGTTACTGAGGCAGGAAGGCCTGAAAGATCAACCGTGATCACTTCATTATCCAAACCGTCATTACCGTTTAAATCGCCGGTAAGGTCATCGCCGCTGTGTTTTACCGAACCGTCTTTTGATTTTAAGTTACCGAAATAGATCACATCCACCAGGCGTTTGCTTTCATCAAACAACGCACAGCTGGCATCCAGATCCACGGCCTCTTTAGTTGCACCAAAACCGAACATGCCTTTCTTTTCGATAGCGCCCCAGTTGATGCCTATACAAACACTTTGTAATTTACTGCCGTTACTTTTTTCGAGACTGATTCGTTGTCCCTTTTGAAGATTGATTGCCATAATTTTATTGGTATTTGGTTAAGTAATCCTGTAAGCCGCCTTTCATGCCAACACCAACAGCTTCAAATTTCCAGTTGTTATCTTTTTTGTAGATCCGGCCAAATTCAACGGCGGTTTCTATCGAGAAATCCTCTTCCAGCTCGTATTTTAAAATTTCGGTATTGGTGGCTGCATCAAAAATCCGGATAAAGGAATTGCGAACCTGGCCAAAGTTTTGTTTGCGTGCCTCGGCCTCGTGGATGGTTACCACAATGCAGATCTCAAATACTTTAGCATCTGCTTTTGACAGATCTACCTTGATTTGCTCATCGTCACCGTCGCCGGCACCGGTAAGGTTATCGCCGGTATGCTCAACTGATCCATCGGGAGATATAAGGTTGTTGTAGAATACAAAATATTCATCGGCCACCAACCTTTTGTTATCGCCCAAAATAAATACCGAAGCATCTAAATCAAATGCGCTGCCGGTTGATGAAGTATTGGTATCCCAGCCCAGCCCTATGGTAAATTTAGGGGCATTTATAGCTTCGCGCTGGCCTTTTTGCAAATTAATTGCCATGTTTAATTAAATTTTTGTTGTTTATAAATAGGTTGCCGGTAATAAAGTTAAGGTTTTTGGCGTAGGCGTCAATAGTATGGTAGCCATTGCCCAAAGCCATATCATACAGCAAGTTTACAAAATCCGCAGTTTGGTTTTGTATAAAAATGCTGAAACAATCAGAATTATAATTCAGGATATATTTTACTATCCTGGTATTGATGCAAAAGTTACCGCTTTGGATAATAGGCTCCAGATCAAAAATGGTTTTTACCTGGTGATAGTTCAAAAAGTTTTCGATATTGGGATGGATGTTTTTGTTTACCAGTTCGGCAAAGTAAAGCATATAGATGTCATTATTTAAGCCGTTGGCATCAACCATTTTCATGATCATGCGCTCGTGGCTGCCGGTGATCTTGATATCATCCAGAAATATCAGCGTTTTGTTGGTCAAAAAACCCTTATCGATATGGAACGAATCGTTACCGATGAGGTTTATCCTTTGCTCTGCATCCAGTTCGCCATAATCCTCTTTGTAAGTAATAGTGCGGTGCACCTTGGTTTCCTGTACTACAGGGTAGCCATGTTGCGCCAGCCAGCGGTTAAGTCTGTACACAAACCAGGTTTTCATAGCAAAAGTAGCTGTTGGGATAAACGAGTACGGACTTGATATCACCACAATTTGCTGTGAGATGGGTTTTATGCTCAGGCTTTGCTGTATAAATCCATTTGCCAAAGCGGTGCCAAAATCGCGGGCTACAGCTTCATCGCCAAATTTAAAACGGCTGTAGCTATCCGGGCAAAACCCAAATTGCGTTGCGTTATCAATATGATGTAATGACCAGGTTGCGTTCATTAACTTATTAAGCTTAAAATGGATTGGTTGTTTGAGTTGATAAGCAAACTTTTTATGCCTGCCGCGTTGGCGCCTTCAATATCAGCCTTAGGGTTATCGCCTATGTGGATGATGCTGTTTAAATTGATATTTTTATTATTCTGTTTTATATGCTGTAACATTAAATCAAACAATGCCGGGTTTGGTTTCGACATCCCTGCCTCATCAGAATACAGCTGAAAATCAAAGTATTCGTTCATCTTTAATTCCGCCAGTATTTTTCTCAATGTTACTCCCTTAATAAAGCCGGTATTACTTAATAAACTAAAGGTACTGCCGCTTTGTTGTTTTAGATGCTGCAACGTTGGAATTGTTACAGATGAGTATACCACAGGCATATAGTAAAACAGCAGCTTCTCCATATCCTGGTACAGTTTGGCAGTGTCGATATCCGCAAGACTTAACTGGTTATCATTAATAAGGCTGATTACCATGAGGTACATCTCATCAGCATCAATGTTTTTGCCGGTATTTTCGTTCACGGCATTGCACATCAAATCTACCTGCCTGAAGGCTTTTGCAACCTCATCGATACTTTTACCCGCCGGGTTAAAATCCCGGTGGAATATCTTGGTCCGCTCGATCTTGAAATAGGGATTAGATTTGATCAATGTAAGCCAGAGATCGAAGGAGTAATGTTGGTAGGGCATAGGTTAGTCGTTAGTTCGAAAGTCTTAAATCGAAAGCCGCAATTTAGCATTTCCTTTTAAAACTATCGACTAACGACTCCATACTTAGTACTGTTTCAACAGCTCTAAAAAATTATCGGTAGCAAACGGCTCGCCAATTGCGCGGAATTTCCAGGTGCCATCTTTGCGGTAAACCTCGGCAAATTTCATTGAACACATGCCGTTATAGGTGGCGTCGCCTGATAGGCTGAATTTAGCTATCTCTTTGCCGCTATTGTCTACCGCGCGGATAAACGCGTTATCAACCATGCCAAAGTGCTGGCTGTTCCTTTGCCCCTGGTATATGGCTACAATAAACAGGATACGGTCGAACTTTGGGTCGAGTGAATCAAGTTTTACGATGATCTGCTCATCGTCGCCATCACCCGCGCCGGTACGGTTATCGCCGGTAAGCCAGATATGGTTTGATGGGTGCCTCATGGAATTGAAGTAAATCACATCGCCTTCATATAAGCTTACTTTATTGCCATTGGGCTTTTGCCAGGTGCGGCCCCTATCTGCCACCTTTCCATTTTTATCTAACAGGAAGGCTATGGCATCAAGGTCATACTCCACCTCTTCGCCGCCGCCACCAAATAGTTTGCCTAAAAAGCCGCCGCCATTGTGGTTTTGCCTTACATCCCAACCTAAACCAATGGTTACCGAAGACAGATCGAAGCTTTCGCCTTTATCATTTTTACGAAGATCAATAGTTTGACCTTTTACCAGATTTATTGCCATTGTATTGCTTATTTAATGATCTGTCCTTTAAAATATTTGCTTAAAAAGAAGGCCAGGTCTTCTTTATAACCCACGCCCGATGCCTCAAATTTCCAGGCCCCGCTGCGGCGGTATAACCTGCCAAATTCGATGGCTGTTTCGATAGAGAAATCCTCGCCTAACTCGTATTTGCAAACTTCGCTGCCGGTTTGCTCGTCAATAATACGGATATAAGAATCGCGTACCTGGCCAAAATTTTGCCTGCGGGCCTGCGCCTCGTGTATGGTTACCACAAATAATATTTCCTGGATCTTGGGATCTACCTTAGTCAGATCGATATTCATGGATTCATCATCGCCGCCATCGCTGTTACCGCCCGATGGATCATCGCCGGTATGGTGAACCGCGGTATCTGGAGAGTCGACATTATTATAAAAAACGAAGAACTCATCCTGGGGTACAAAACGGTTGGCATCTATCATAATTGCCGATACATCCAGGTCGAAATCGTAACCTGTGCCTTCGTTGGGGTTCCAGCCCAAACCAACTGTCATTTTCGACAGTCCGATATCTATTTTTTGTCCTTTTTGAAGATTAATAGCCATTGTTATAATGTTTATATAAAGACATGCAAATCCCTTTAATGTTACGAAAATGCATGTGTATTTTGCCTCAATTGAGGCCCGAAATATTAAACTAAGATATACGTTTTTTGATTGCGAAATATGAATTAAAAATGAAGAGAGAGAACCTGGCATTTGCCTTAAATATCAGGGAGTTTCGCACCAATACGCCATTGAATTCCGGCAATAGCTACCTCCTGATAATGATAGCCGCTTTGTGTTTTAATGTCTTTGCGTGAAAAAATGCCTAACTTGATTTCCGATAGACCTGCAAACAATCATGGCAAAATTACCACCCAAATCAAACACCGAACAGGTAACAGAATACATCCGAAAACTGGAGGCGCCGGTTGCCGAAATTGTGGAAGCTATCCGGCAGATTGTTTTGAGCACCCACCCGGAAATTGGCGAGGAAATAAAATGGAATGCGCCAAGTTTTTTGTATACCGGTGAGATGAAACCCTTCAACCCAAAGGAATATAAAAGATACATTATTGTGATGAACCTGCATAAACGTATCCTGCTGGTTTTCCCAGGCGGGGCAAAGGTTAATGATAAAAGCGGATTATTAGAAGGCGATTACGCCGATGGCCGGAGGTTGGTGTATATAATGGATATGGACGATTTGAAAAGCAAAGAAGCCGGGATCAGGAGAGTGATACTGGATTGGCTGGCCCTGGTGGAAAAGTAAGTATGTTGTGATTTACTTCTTCGTCTTCTTTTCTCTTTTTTTTGTCAATGCCATTTTGGTAATGGTTTTTCCCTCAACAATGTCTTTAGGGTTTTTGATTTTTGCCAGTGAGTTTTCCCAGGCTTGCTCAACCAGGGCAGTGATATAATCGCGCGGAAATTCGTCTAAATTTTTTACAAATATATACCTGTATCGGCTACCATTGCCCAACAGAAGTTTTTGCGGATCGGCAAGTTCTGATCCCCAGTAAAAGCCGAAGTGTACACCTTCATTGATGCGGTACACCGCTATGGAACAAAAGGTATGCCCCAGCTTTTCCGTAGGCGACCAGCCGAACGCCAAAGCATTATAATTATCGTATATGAGTTCGTTGGCCTGTGGGTATAAATCCCACACAAATTCGCGCAGCCACAATACTTTCCCCCTTACCTCCGGCGAAAATTCATAAAGGAACCTGAGCAGATCGGATACTTCTTCTTTTGGCATGGCTGGGGTAGTTTATTAAAAATGTATTAATATTAATACTAACATCAGGCTTTGATCTTTTGTCTATGGTTTAATCCCCATTGTACCAATGTGTCGGTAACGGGTAAAACACTCAGGCCGTAATCGGTAATAGAATAATTTACGGTGATAGGCCGTGTATCCATTACCGTTCTGGAAATAAGCAGGTTCATTTCCAGGTCCTGCAATTCTTTAGATAGCATTTTGGCCGAAATTCCTTCAACTTCGCGTTGGAGCTTTTTAAATGTATTTTTCTCGGCCGAGCGGTTATTCAGGTGGCGCATGATCCTCAGTTTCCATTTTCCGCCCAATATTTCCAGGCTGTCTTTAATGGCAGCTAATTCCTGGTCGCAGCTTGCTTCCTGTATAGTTCCGTTTATGTTGATAGTGGCCATAGTAAATAATTGATAGTTAACTAAAGGTAACCGGTTACCTTTAGTTAACCCATAACAAAAATAAACTATCCCGTTTTAATTTTGGCACCAGGTTAATTAAATAAAAATGAAAAAACTTAATTATTACGTGCTCGATGTATTTACAGATCAGAAATATAAAGGCAATCAACTATCTGTTGTTTATAGCGACGATGAACTTGAACTGAGCGAGTACCATGCTATTTCAAGAGAGTTCGGCTATTCCGAAACTTCTTTTGTAAGCTATTCAACAACAGAAAATGCATTAAAGGTACGCTCTTTCACCCCTGCAGAATTTGAAGTAATTGGCGCCGGGCATAACCTATTGGGCGCGGTATGCCTGGCTTTAATAAAGGGCTGGGATATTTTTAAACACCAGGTCGGGCCGCCATCGGTAATAATAAAGGATACGAGGATTCCGCTCCGGGTGACCGAAGACGCTGGCCTCCCGTACGTTGCGATGAAACAACAACCGGCTAAAGTGATCAGAACAGTACCTGCTGATGTGGTTGCTAAAGCCGTGGGGCTAAAATCCGAAGATTTAAATTTAAACGGCTGGGAAATTAACGTAGTTGAAACAGAAGTTGCGCATTTAATGGTGCCGGTAAAAGATGTGGAGGCATTACAAAATGCGGTACCCAATAAAGCGCTTTTAAAGCAGGCTTCTGAAAAATATGGTTTTGAAGGTTACTACCTGTTTACCACAAATAACCCGGATGCAGGGTATGTTGCCGAAACAAGGTTTTTTAACCCCGGTATCGGGATTGATGAGGATCCGGCAACAGGTACAGCAGCCGGACCTTTGGCCGGTTACCTGGAAAAGTTAGGGTATATTAAGCAGGAGCAGGATTACCGGATTTTACAGGGTACGGCGGTTAAGCACCCTTCATCAATTCATGTTAAAGTTTCGGAGGATGGTATTTGGGTAAGCGGATCTTCTGTTATCGTTATGGAAGGAATTATATACCTGTAAAAAACGGATCAGGCGGCTAAATAAGTATTATTGTTTTTCATAATAATCCACCGGTGCATCGGCGGCGCTCCCAATAGCACCGCCCAGGCTAAACTTGTTTCCGTTAAATCCTATATATTTTGCCTCGCTGCTATAATCATTATCAAAAATGATGCGGTTAAGTTCAGTGCCGTTTACCTTTTCTTTAAACAATTTGTAAGTTCCGCTTTTCTGTAGCGCATGTTTAAGATAATATTTGTAATTGGTAGCCGAAAAGTTGTAAAC
>NZ_JBFUKF010000013.1:0-38129 GCF_056400985.1 Mucilaginibacter sp. P4_G9
TCTAACAGGAAAAGGATCTATTGTAGGTAATAACGTTTCAAACTCAAACGTTAAAACAAAACGCAGGTTTCATCCTAACTTAAAACTTAAGAAGTTTTATATCCCTGAAGAAGATAAATGGATTACCTTAAAGGTATCTACATCTGCTGTTAAAACTATCAGCAAAAACGGCATTACTGCCTGTATCAATAAATTTGTTAAAAAGGGATACATTTAGTAGGTATTACGTTAAGCCCTATGCTCGGCATAGGTATTAAACGCAGTATATAATTTAAAAAATTACGTAAGCCGGGATGGTGATACGTACAACATAAAAAGAAAATGGCAAAAAAAGGCAACAGGGTTCAGGTAATTTTAGAGTGTACTGAACACAAAACAAGCGGTATGCCAGGCATGTCTCGCTATATTACCACCAAGAACAAAAAAAATACAACTGAAAGACTGGAAATGAAAAAATTCAACCCGGTTTTAAGGAAAGTAACCGTTCACAAAGAGATTAAATAATCAGTTGAAGTTACTGGTAGTTGCTGTAGTTTTATACAGTATACAACTATAACATACAACTCAAAACTTAAATAACATGGCAAAGAAAGTAGTTGCAACACTGAAAGTAGCAGGTAAAGGCAAAGAATATTCAAAAGTTATTACAATGAACAAATCACCAAAAACCGGTGCTTATTCATTCAAAACCCAAATTGTCCCTAACGATTTTGTTAAGGATGCAATTGCAGGTAAAACTATATAATACCTTTTGATTTAAATATTGAAGCCGTCTTGTTTTTACGAGAGGGCTTTTTTCGTTGATGCCTATGCATCAGATGTGCAGACACGCAGATTAAAGTAATTATATTAAACTGACATCTGTTAATTATCATTTGGACATATTTGCATTGCTAAATTAAACATCAAAAACACGCACATTATAAATCTGCATATCCGCACATCTAAAATTTGCACTTCTAACTATGGGATTATTTGATTTTTTTAAGAAAAAGGAAAACACACAGCAGGAGCAACAAGCCCTTGATACCGGTTTAGAAAAAACCAAGGATAACTTTTTTTCAAAGATCACCAAAGTTATTGCCGGTAAATCAACCGTTGATGATGATGTGCTTGATGAACTGGAAGAAGTACTGGTTACATCTGACGTAGGTGTAAGCACCACCCTAAAGATCATTGAGCGGATACAGGAACGTGTTGCCCGCGATAAGTACGTAGGTACAGGCGAGTTAAATACGCTGTTAAAAGACGAAATTCAAAAACTACTTGCCGAAAACAACAGCAACGATTTCCGCAATTTTGAATATGGCGATCATAAACCTTATGTAATAATGGTTGTGGGTGTTAATGGCGTGGGTAAAACTACCACTATTGGTAAACTGGCACATAAACTTAAACAGGCGGGTAACAAGGTAGTACTTGGAGCTGCAGATACTTTCCGCGCAGCCGCGGTTGAACAATTGTTGCTTTGGGGTAAACGGGTTGATGTAAAGGTTGTAGCCCAGCCAATGGGGTCAGATCCGGCTTCGGTTGCTTATGATACCTTACGCTCGGCAGTTGCCAACGGCGATGATGTGGCTATTATTGATACTGCGGGCCGTTTGCACAATAAGGTTGGCCTGATGAATGAGCTTACCAAAATTAAAAATGTGATGCAAAAGGTAATTCCCGGCGCACCGCATGAGATCTTGCTGGTATTGGATGCATCAACCGGCCAAAACGCCATTGAGCAATGCAAGCAATTTACCGAGGCCACCAACGTAAATGCCCTGGCTTTAACCAAGCTTGATGGTACCGCAAAAGGTGGTGTGGTGATAGGAATCTCGGATCAGTTTAAGATCCCTGTAAAATATATAGGCGTTGGCGAAGGCGTTGAGCATCTGCAGTTGTTTGACAGGCAAGCGTTTGTAGACTCCCTATTCAAACAATAATTATGTCATTGCGAGGAGGTACAACGAAGCAATCTCCTACCTTGCAATTCAATCCTATATAGTTCGCGATTGCTTCGTTCCTCGCAATGACAATTTTTTCATTGCAATGATTAGTGTGTTATGAAGACAAAAGAAATTTCGCGCCCATTATCAAAACCAGTTAAACAACGTGTTAACGTGGTTACTTTGGGTTGTTCAAAAAATATATACGATTCCGAGATCCTGATGGGGCAGTTGAAGGGTAACCAGTTTGATGTGGTACACGAGGCTGAAAAAGTGGGCAAGAATGATATTATTGTTATCAATACCTGCGGCTTTATTGACAATGCCAAGCAGGAATCTATCGATACCATATTACAATACAGCGAGCTAAAGGAACAAGGCAAGGTTGGTAAAGTGATTGTAACCGGTTGCTTAAGCGAACGCTACAAACCCGAGCTGGAAGCCGAGATCACCAACGTTGATGCCTACTTTGGTACTAATGACCTGCAGAATTTATTGCAATCAGTTGGCGCCGATTATAAGCATGAGCTTATTGGCGAGCGCTTGCTTACCACCCCGTCCCACTTTGCCTATTTTAAAATTGCCGAGGGTTGTAATCGCCCATGTTCTTTTTGCGCCATCCCATTAATGCGGGGCAAGCACCTGAGTACTCCCATTGATCAATTGGTAAAGGATGCGCAAAACCTGGTTAAAAACGGCACAAAAGAATTGATATTAATTGCACAGGACCTTACCTATTACGGCCTTGACTTATATGGCAAACGTAACCTGGACGAATTGCTTCGCCGCCTGAGCGATGTTAACGGGGTGGAATGGATCAGGCTGCAGTACGCCTACCCATCTGGTTTCCCGATGGAGATATTGGATGTGATAAATGAGCGGGACAATATCTGCAAGTACATGGATATGCCTTTACAGCACATCAGCGATGATATGCTGAAATCTATGCGCCGCGGTATCACCAAACAAAAAACCATCGACATTGTAAACCAAATTCGCGATAAGGTGCCCGGTATAGCCATGCGTACCACTCTCATCACAGGTTATCCCGGCGAAACCCAACAGGATTTTGAAGAAATGGCCCAGTGGGTTGAAGATACTAAATTCGACCGTTTGGGTTGCTTCACCTACTCGCATGAAGAAAAAACACATGCACATTCGTTAGTGGATGATGTGCCGGCCGATGTTAAACAGGAACGAGCCGATGCGATAATGGAAATTCAGCAAGGAATTTCCTTTGATAAGAACCAGGAAAAAATTGGCCATACATTTAAAGTATTGGTGGATAAAAAAGATGGGGATTATTTTGTTGGCCGTACAGAATTTGATTCGCCCGAGGTTGATAACGAAGTGCTAATTGATGCCAGCATTGATTACGCAACAGTAGGTGGGTTTGTTAACGTAAAGATAGACAGCGCAGAAGACTTTGACCTTTATGGACAAATTGTAAAATAATCCAATTTGTGGTTTCCTATTGGTTTATTTTAAGATTTAAATCTAAATTCGAAATCAGCATTTAATATTTGATGCTGATCACATGTTCTATATTTGAATTTTTAAATCCGAAATCGAACATTCGAAATACAAAACCAAAAATGGAAGCCTCCTGTATAAGTTATAAAGAAACCGGATTTTTTTCGCCCACAGTTATTGACTACCTCGAAAACCGGGCCGAGCTGCAACCGTTTTATGCCTTCCGGCCTGATATGGACGGATTTGCCGAACTGCTGAAAAACAAAAAAGTAGTTGCCAATCGGGAGATATTGTTCCGTGTACTATCAAAGCAGTACGTGCATAATGAACAGRAAGGCAATTCAAAATTCAAAATTCAAAATTCAAAACTTGTCGCAGACAATATTGATCTGCTAAAGCTTGATAACACCTATACAATTACTACCGGTCATCAGCTGAATATTTTTGCAGGACCGCTATATTTTCTTTATAAGATTGCCACTGCTATTAAATTGGCGCAGCAATTAAAAGCAGCTCACCCCGATAAAAACTTTGTACCTGTTTACTGGATGGCCAGTGAAGACCACGATTTTGCCGAGATTAATTACACCAACATTGGTGGTAAAAAAGTGCATTGGTGGTTTGAGGCTTCGGGCGCTACAGGGCGGATAAATCCTGATACCATGCGCCAGGCGCTTAACCAATACAAAGGGGTTTTAGGGATGGAAGGTCATGCCGTAGAAGTTGCTGAAATTGTTGAAACCGCTTACACCCGCTTTGATAAACTGGCCGATGCCACCCGCTATTTAGTTAACGCACTGTTCGGTCAATATGGCCTGGTTATTATTGATGCAGATGACCACGAATTTAAGCAACAGTTTGCTCCCATTATGGAGCAGGATATCATTAACCAAAACAGTTTTAAAAATATAAGTGMCACCAACGAGCAACTGCAAAAACTGGGGGTACATATCCAGGTTAATCCGCGCGAAATAAACTTTTTTTACCTCAAAGACAGCCTGCGCGAGCGGGTAATATTTGAGCAGGAAAGCTACAAGGTAATGAACACCGAAATTAGCTTTACAGATGCGGAGCTGAAAGAAGAAATAGCTAACTATCCGGAACGCTTTAGTCCCAACGTGGTAATGCGCCCCCTTTACCAGGAGTGCATTTTGCCCAACATTGCCTACATAGGTGGTGGCGCCGAGGTGGTGTACTGGCTGGAGTTAAAATCAAACTTTGATTATTATAAGGTTGATTTCCCGATCCTGATCCTGCGTAATTCGGCATTGGTAATACGTAAGGAACAGGCGGCAAAAATTGAGCGCATGGATCTTGATGCTGCCGCCCTGTTTAAGCAGGATGATGAGCTTAAAACCGAATGGATAAAAAAACACAGCAACCATAACCTCAGTCTTGCAGGTGAGTGGCGCGAAATGTCTGCAATTTTTGAAAAGATCAAGCTCCGCTCCTACAAAATAGATCCGTCCCTTTCGCCATCAGCATCGGCCGTACAAGCGAGGCTAAAACATGCTATTGATAATCTCGAAAAGAAATTAATAAAAGCCGAGAAACGCAATTACACGGTAAGGCTGGAGCAATTATCAGCCGTAAAAGTCGAGCTGTTCCCCAAAGACAGCCTGCAGGAACGCACCGAAAACTTTGGTTTGATGTATGTTAAATGGGGACAATCATTCATCGACGAACTCATCCATCATTTTGAACCGCTTGATTTTGAGTTTACGGTGCTGACAGAGGAATAAAAACAGTACAGTAATGCGATTTACTTTTATTATTATTGTGGCAATAATAATAAAAYCGATTTGAAAAACCTTATCTCACTTAAGACATTTAAAGCGTTTGCAATTTTGTTTGCCATCGCTGGTATATTTTTGGCATGCTCTAAAGGTAAAACAGAACCAACGCCGCCGACGCCCGAACCCACACTGGCAATAACTTCGATTAATGTAACAGAGGGCCCTTATAACACCGTTGTAGAGATTACAGGGACTGCATTTAGCAACACAATTAGCGAAAATAAAGTCACTTTCAATGGTAAAGAAGCTACTATTAGCATGGCAACCGCTAGCAAATTAACCGTTAAGGTGCCGCTTGGTGCTGGTACGGGTACTATTAAAATAGTCGTAAATGGAAAAACTGTTACCGGCCCATTATTTACCTACCAGTTATCTATTGTTACAAGTATTTTTGCCGGCAGTGGTACATCCGGATCGAAAGATGACAACGGAATAAATGCCAGTTTTAATCATCCAACCGGTGTTACTACCGATGCTGACGGGAATGTATACGTAGCTGATCAGGGCAATAATAAGATCAGAAAAATAGATGTAAACGGGTTGGTTACCACCTTTGCCGGAACAGGTGTAGCCGGTTTTGTTGACGGGAATAATGCTTGCTTTAACACTCCTACCGGGCTCACAGCCGACAACGTTGGTAATATATATGTAGCAGATGAAATCAATCACGTTATCCGCAAAATAACACCTTCGCGCAACGTAAGCACATTCTCAGGAGACGGCACTTATGGTTTAGGCAACGGGCCGTCCATTAGCGCACATTTCAAAAACCCTACAGGTATAACGATAGACGGAAGCGGCAACTTTTACGTGGCCGACCCTCAAAACAACATCATCAGAAAAATTGACAACACCGGCGAGGTAAGCACTTTTGCGGGTAACACTGCATACGATTTAAAAGATGGATTAGGCAACGCCGCCAGTTTTAACTTACCCGTTAGTGTCACAGTTGATAAAAATGGCAACATCTATGTGGCCGATGTATTAAACTACCGGGTGAGAAAAATCACATCTGGTGGAGCGGTTTCAACAATAACCACCACAGGCGCATTTACTACTCAGTTTGACGGTATTGATGCGGTTGCTGCCGATTTTAACGGAAATGTTTATATAAGTGCTAAAACTAAACTTATAAAATTAAGTAGCTCAAATGTCACAACAGTTGTAGCTATCAACTTAAAAGATGCACAGGGAATAGCCATTGATAAAAATGGCTATATTTATATTGCCGATACGGGCAACAATATCATCCGAAAAATATCAATGCAGTAAATTGAAATAAAAGGCTGTCCCATTATAAGGCTGGACAGTCTTTATTTCAATTTAAAGAAACGGTTTAGCATTAAATTGTTTTGTCAACGTAAACTCATATCACCAAAAAACCCGGCGTTAACCGGGTTTTTGTATTTATTTCTTTGTCCAAACGTTATTGTCGGGGTTATAATCCGGCAATACTTTATCCGGATCATAAGTAACCGATTCAATTTCTTCTGTCGATGGATATTTGAATGTCCAGGAAGCATTACGTTCCCAAACTTCAACAGGTAGTTTCATCCTGTCGGTTTTACCGCTTTTGGTTTTTATTTCCAATATAACCGGCATAGCCATTTTACCAAGGTTATCAATAGTGATCAAAGCGCCTTTTGAAGCATCGTTATCAATGTATTTAACATCGCTAACGGCAACATCTAAACGCCAGTCGTTTAGGAACCATCCCCTCCAAAACCATTGTAAACTTTCGCCTGAGGCATTTTCAATAGTACGGAAAAAATCATCTGGTGTGGGGTGTTTAAATGCCCAGCGGTTGATATACGTTTTAAAAGCAAAATCGAAACGTTCCGGACCCAGGACCTGCTCACGCAATAAAACAAGGCCTGCGCTTGGTTTTGCATACAGCAAAGTACCGGTATTTTTTTCTTTAAGATTAGCTGGCTGGCTCATCATTGGTTCAAGCTCGGGTTTGGTAAAAAAATCGCCGATTTTATGCATATCCCCTGGTTTTCTTGCATATTCCCCTTTATTGAAATCGGCGGTAGAAAGTGTATTGATAAAAGTATTGAACCCTTCGTCCATCCAGCCATATAAGCGTTCATTTGATCCTACGATCATCGGGAACCAGGTATGGCCAAACTCATGGTCGTTAACTCCCCAAAGGCTGCCTTTTTTAGCCCTGTATCCACAAAAAACAATGCCGGGATATTCCATACCGCCTACAATACCGGCAACGGCTGTAGCAGCAGGATAAGGAAACTCAAACCATTTTGACGAATTGTATTCAATTGATTTTTTAACATACTCCGTTGAACGGGCCCATGCATCAATGCCATCACTTTCAACCGGGTAAGCCGATATGGCTATTGATTTTTTTCCGCTTGGCAAATCCATCTTAGCCGCATCAACAATAAATGCTGCAGATGAGGCCCAGGAGGCATCCCTCGCATTTTTTATTTTAAAGTGCCAGGTAAGGGTAGCTTTACCGGCCGGACGCGATGAAGCATCAGTAACCTCGGCAGCCGAACGGATAACTACGGTCTTTTCACTCTGAGCGGCTTGCGCCCAACGTTTTTGCTGCTCGGGGGTGTATACCTCGGTTGGATTCAGCAGCTCGCCAGATGCCACTACAATGTGTTTTGCAGGAGCAGTGATGCTCAGGTCAAAATCACCATACTCCAGGTAAAACTCACCCGGACCGGTATACGGCTGGGTGTTCCATCCCAATACTTCATCGTATACACACATACGGGGGTACCACTGGGCCACAGTGTAGATTTTGCCATTTTTCGAGACCTTATCATCCAGGTAACCCATACGGTCCGATCCGTAATTGGGGGATACAAATGAATATTCAATTTTTAGCTTGGCAACACCGCCATTGGCTGTTACCTGTTTTGGCAAAAAAACCTGCATACGAGTATCGCTGATGACGAATTTAGCATCAACCAACGCGCCTTTAAGGCCAACATATTTTACGGACTTAATTTTATAACCGGCCTCAAAAGCCTCGCCACGCCCCCAGTTACGGCTGCCTGCAGGCGGAACGATTGCAGTACCGCGGGAATCTAACTTAAACAGGTTTTGATCAAGCTGCATCCATAAAAAGCCAAGGTTTTGCGGACTGTTATTGGTATAGGTTAAAACTTCTGAACCGGTAATTTCATTGCTTTGGTCGTTCAACGTAGCGGCCAACATGTAATCAGCACGATTTTGCCAGTATTTAGGGCCCGGCTGGCCATCGGCCGCGCGGAACTCAGTACCATTTTTAGTGTAGAAGGGGGGGCCGAAAGTTTCGTGATAATTGTAATCAGAAGCCGGAGGGGTTGGAGGTGCGGTTTGCTGCGCGTTACCTGCCGTAAATGCAAGCATACAGGCCAAGCTTAAACCGGCCATCAGTTTTAAATTCATTTCAGTCAATTTTTTTGAGTATACAAAGCAAGTATACTAAAAAAACTGTTTTTATATTCCCGGTAAAATGATTGTTACGCTTTTATTAAGGATTGAATTAATGATTTATTGAATTATCGATTTGTTTGATAATAATCTATTAATCAAGTAGATTTAATTAGTTTCAACAATTTTCATTTCTTCAAAAAGTGATCTTTATAAACCTTCTCATCAAAGCCAAAAAACAAGAAACCGCCATCTTCAATAACCGGTCTTTTGATCATGCTGGTTTTTTGTTGCAATAATTTTAAAGCATCTGTATTGGTTTTAACACTTTCTTTTACTTCGGGGTCAAGTTGTTTCCAGGTGAGGCCCTGTTTATTCATGAATTTTTCGTAACCGGCTTTGCTATCCCATTCCTGCAGTTTTTCGGTGCTTACACCCAGTTTTTTAAAATCCTGGAAATCGTAATCAACTTTATTGGTTTTGAGCCAGTCGAGCGCTTTTTTTACTGTATTGCAATTGGTAATTCCGTAAACTTTCATGCTGCAAATCTACTGATTTGTCCCACTACTTTTACCCCCGCCTTTGGTATCATCATTATTTATGCCGCGCTGGTTCTTTTTAATATCGCTGCTAAGCTTACCAAATTTGTAGTTAACCCTGATAGCAAAATTGCGGTAAGGATTTTGATAAACCGATGATTGCGAAAAATCGGGCGTATTAGTGTATGTTTTATAAGTTCGGTACTTACTGTAAGGATTGTTTGATACCAATGATATAGTGAGCGTTTTTTTAAGAAACTCCTTGCCTACTACATACGATGAAAATATGCCATGCCCGTTTTTACCCTGCAGGTTAACATCGCCGCTAAAATACCCGGCATCAATGCCAAAGCGAAAGCCGCTATCAAACTTATAAGCAAGGTTGGCAAACGCATTACCGGTATACCCGTCATTTTTGTAAAACTGCCCGTTATAAGTTCCCTTTAACCAAACATGCGTTATCCGGGCATTTAAATTGACGGTGAACCTTTTTGTGATAGAATAGTTTGTGTTGATATTTAAGCCCAGGCTGCGGTTGCTACCCAAGTTTTGATAAGTAGTAGTAGTAACCGTGTCAGTTTTACCATTTAATGTACTATCAACCCTTATGCTGGTAACATTTTGTATAGCATTGTTTGAAAACGCGTAACTAAGGCTCGCATTAATTGAACCCTTTGAAAAATTACTATACGTAAGCTCAAATGTATTATTAAGCTCGGGGCTCAGGTCGGGATTACCGGTATTAATAAATTTAGGGTTCGATCTGTCAATAAAAGGGTTTAACTGGTATATCCCGGGGCGCTGAATGCGCTGGGTAAAACCTAAACTTATACTGCTGGTTTTTAAGCTTCGTTGTACAGATATGGACGGAATGAGGTTATTGTACCCTTTATCAAGCGGTATCCCCGAAAAATCGGCACTCACCTGGGTGTGTTCCAATCGTAAACCACCTTTACCTGTCCATTTGCTAAATTTTAACTGGTACGAATTATATACGCTATAAACATTTTGCTGATAGTCAAAAACGTTGGTCTGGTTGGTATTAACTAAGTAATCATTGGTTAATGAGTCGCGGTCTTCGCGTCTGTAATCGCTGAAATTTTTACGCAGGATAGCTTTTGCACCCGTTTCAATGCTGATAGTTTTTAGCGGATAGGCATAATCCAACTGAAAGGTATGCTCTTTATTACCGGCTTTGTTATATTGCCTGAAATCGGGCTGTATTTGCTGGCCATAATTAACCCTGTCTGTAAAAAGGTTATCGGCAAACTGGGTGCCTGGCGAATAACTATATTTATAGGAAAGTGTAAGCAGTTCATCCTTATGTCCTTTGAAACCTAACTGGTAATTAAGGGCGGCATCAAATCCCCTGTCGTGATTGTAACCATCGGTTAACTGGCGGTAGCCTTGTGTTAAAATCGCATTGCTATTTGTTTGGGCAGATATCCTGTCATTGTCCTGTACAAACTCTCCCTGGAAAAGTTCGACCGAACCTGTGAGCAGGTTAAGGGAATCTATCTCGTAGCTTAACTCAAAATCGCCGTAACGGTAATTACCGCCAAAGGTGCCTGTACCATTTTGCAATATGGTGGTATTTTGCGCAAACTGATTCTGCGTATTGGTAAAGATATTATTATTTAAGTTTTGATGGCCAAAACCTGCATAGCCGGCTAAGCCAAACTTACCTTGCTTTACCGTTCCGTTAAGATTAAAACCCGGTCCCCACACACTGTTATAGCGCGAGTTGATGCTGCCATTATAACCCTGGTCGGCATTTTTTTTGGTGATGATATTGATGATACCGGATAAACCTTCGGCATCATACTTGGCCGGCGGCGTAGTGATCACCTCTATCTTTTCGATATTGGTGGCTGGCATCGATTTTAGTACATCCGATGGATTTTTGGCCATCAAAGCTGATTCCTTACCGTTAATCAATATCTTATAATTCCCGCTTCCTTTTAGTTTAATCTTATCGTCACCATCAACAGAGAGCAACGGAACCTTGCGCATCATATCCAAAGCCGATATAGCTTTACTCTCCGGGTCGGCTTGCACATCATAACTCAGGCGATCAACCTCCTGTTTCATCAGGGGTCTTACAGCAGTAATGCTTACCTCGTTCAGTTGCTTGCTGGAAGCCGACAAGTAAATTTTCCCCGCATCAAATACTGTTCCGGCAGGTTTTACAGGCAAGGTTTTGGAAGCAAGACCCATAGATGCAACAGCCAACTGGTAGGTTTTGCCATCCGGCGCTTTTAGTTCAAAGCTGCCGTCATTTTTGGTGAGCGTACTTTTTACCGATGCCTTGGTATCGGCATCCYGCAACATAACGGTAACATACCCTAAAGGCTTATTACCAACAGAATCGATAACCAGGCCCTTAACCGTAATATTGGATTGGGTTTGAGTTTGCGCTATTACCTGTGTTGAGAAATAACAGCAAAATATGATAAGTAAAAGTTGTTTCATAAGGCATTTAGATGATAAGACACCTAAAGTTACCTAAGTGTTGCAAGAGCATGCAAATATTTAACACTTTTTAACTAAATACTTAGTTTATTAAATTCCTGTTAAATAATTATTTATTATACCTGGTCATGGTGAGTTCGGTACCTATAGTAGAGAAGCTCTTGATCATTTCGATGGAGCGATCTATCAAAGCAGGCAATTCTGGCTTTTCATCATCATCAAAGCTGTTTAATACATAGTCAACCTGGCGGCCTTTGGGGAAATTATCGCTGACGCCAAAACGTAAGCGCGCATAATTATTGTGCCCAAGGGTGGCTTCAATATGTTTTAATCCATTGTGCCCGGCGGCGCTCCCTTTGGGTTTTAAACGCAGGGTACCTAATGGTAAAGCAATATCATCCACTATCACCAAAACATTTTCCAGCGGGATCTTCAGATCTTTCATCCAATGATTTAGGGCTTTACCACTCAGGTTCATAAAGGTAGTGGGTTTAATGAGGCACAAAGTACGACCTTTAAAAGAAACCTCGGTATAATAAGCAAGGCGCATATTATAAAATTTGGCCCCCTCCTGTTTGGCCAATTCATCAAGCACCATAAAACCTATATTATGCCGGGTATCAGCATATTCGGGACCTATATTTCCTAAACCTACTATTAGATATTTCATGGGAATGGAGTAAAGATAAGAATGGACAAAAGACAAAAGACTTTTGGACAAAGGATTTTTTTTTGATAAAGCTATTTAGATATGGAGTTTGATAGCGACATGATTTGTTTTTGGAGTGATTGTATTCTGTTTAATAAATTGTTATACTCAAATCCAGAAGCCAGGTTGCATTGTTCTGCTATAATAAGTTGGGTTTCCAATTCAAATGCCGAACCTAAACTCATTGATAAAAAATGGACGAAATCCTTGTCTGATTTTCTTGCTGAGCCTTCCGCAATGTTTGAGGGAATGGAAACAGCCGCTCTGTAAAGCTGACTTGAAATACCGAAACGATGATCATTAGAAAACTTTTGAGTGAGCTGATAAATATCCTTTGTCAATTCTACCGAATCGATCCAAATCCTCAACTGTCTAAAGTTATGTTTTAACATGATGTCACTAATTTACCCTAAAGAGTCCTTTGTCCGAAAGTCCTTTGTCCGAAAGTCCCAAAGTCTGACAGTCCTTCGTCCGAAAGTCTGACAGTCCTTCGTCCGAAAGTCCAAAAATCTTTTATCAAAAAAAAGCGCCGGGCAACGCCCGACGCTTTTTTTAAAGTTCGAAGAACTTATTTTTTACCAGAAGCAGCTTCCTGCTCAGCCTGACGTAATGCACGTGAAGTGGTTACAGATACGATAGTATCTTCCTGTGCATTGGTAATGGTAAGGTTTGGAACTTTAATTTCCGCTACTTTAACCGATTTACCAACTTCCAAAGCTGAAATGCTTACTTCAATAGCATCTAAATGATCTTTAGGTAATGCTTTGATGCGCAGTTTCCTTAGTTTTTGAACTAATTTACCACCCACTTTAACACCTGGAGAAGTTCCGGTTAATTTAACAGGGATCTCGATAGTGATAGGCTTTTTCTCGTCAAGCAATAAAAAGTCTACGTGGATAATTTGTTCAGTTAAAGGGTGAAACTGCATATCTTTAATAATAGCCTGTGATTTAACACCAGCAACATCAAGATCGATGAAATGAACAACCGGAGTGTAAACTACGGCTCTCAAATCAGCTGCGGACACTGAAAAGTGGGTTTGGGTTGGCCCACCGTAAAGTACTGCAGGCACAAGGCCTTGATAACGCAGTTCTTTAGCGTCTCTTTTCCCTACGTTCTCTCTTGGAGAACCGCTAATAGCAATTGATTTCATTTGTTTTTATTTTATTATTTATTTGTTAAGTCCATGATCAATAAACCATGGATTTGCTTTTATTCATTCAATGTACATTCATTGCCATAGATCATCGACCATTGGCTATGGACATACTAATCAATCCACCTTAAACAACTGGCTTATTGAGCCGTGTTCATTTACATTGCTTATCGCTTTGGCAAAAAGCTCGGCGGTTGATAGTACCCTTATTTTAGGGCTTTGCTGTTTCAACGGTATGGTATCTGTAACTATCAGTTCGGTTAATGCCGAATTTTCGATAGTTTCATATGCTTTACCTGATAAAACCGGGTGAGTACAAACTGCGCGTACGCTGCGTGCACCCCGCTCCATGATCAGGCCTGCTGCTTTGGCCAATGTACCGGCTGTATCGCAAATATCATCTATCAGTACAATATCCTGGTCGGTTACATCACCAATCAGTGTCATTGATTCAATTTCATTGGCGCGTTTACGGCGTTTATCGCAAATAACCACTTCGGCATTAAAAAACTTAGCGAAGCTGCGCGCCCTGTATGAGCCACCCATATCCGGCGAGGCAATGGTTAAATTACCTAAGCCCAGGCTTTTTATATACGGTACAAAAATGATTGATGCATCAAGATGATCAACCGGAACATCAAAAAATCCCTGGATCTGCGCTGCGTGCAAATCCATGGTCATAATGCGGTCAATACCCGCTGCAACCAATAAATTGGCTACCAGCTTGGCGCTTATAGCCACCCGGGGTTTATCTTTCCTGTCCTGGCGTGCCAAACCAAAATATGGGATAACCGCGTTTACATAATGCGACGATGCACGGCGGGCGGCGTCAATCATCATCAGCAATTCCATCAGGTTATCAGTAGGCTGGTGGGTACTTTGTATCAAAAATACATCGCATCCCCTAACAGTTTCATTAAAATGTGGTTGAAATTCGCCATCACTAAAACGTGAAAGTACTACATCGCCTAACTCGCGCCCATAGGCTTCAGCAATTTTTTGCGCCAGGTCTTTTGAGCCCGAACCTGCAAATAATTTAACCGGATTAAATTGTAATGGCATTTTTTTTGATTTTGGATTTCGGACGCTGAATTTCGGATTTGTTTAATTTTCAGTTGCTTATCGCTACATGATAAAATTAATAGTCCTGTTGATAACGTCCTAAAATACAATTCGGATTTCATTTTTCCCCCGAATCTAAATCCGAAATTGAAAATACGAAATCCGAAATTCTCTTGTTGCCCGACCAGGATTCGAACCTAGACAAACGGTACCAAAAACCGTCGTACTACCATTATACTATCAGGCAATCTCCTTTGGTTTGTTTTACTCTCCGAAAAGGAATGCAAATATAAGACGATTTTTTAACTCTCAAAACAGAATTTGAAAAAAGTATTTATAAGCCTGTTTTACAGTCCAAAATGGGTTAAAAAGTGTTAATAAGGCTGTTTTTGTTTCAGCATCGTCATAGTTTTTCTTACTTTCGGCTATATTAAGCCTTTTGCTATCGAAAACATCCCGACATGAACTACAATAAAATCAATAATATTTTTGGCTGGATAACTTTTATCATCGCCACCTTAACCTACGTTTTAACCCTTGAACCATCATCAAGCTTTTGGGATTGCGGTGAATTTATAGCCTGTATTTTTCGTTTGCAGGTAGCCCACCAACCCGGTGCACCATTATTTACCATGATAGGCAAAGCATTTACACTGCTATCCATGGGCGATAATACCAAAGTGGCTTACTGGGCAAATATGGCTTCGGCCATTTCAAGCGGTGCAACTATCATGTTCCTGTTCTGGACGGTAACCTCCTTAGCCAAAAAGATTCTGGTTAAAACCACCGAAGACCTTAATATCAGTAATTTGATCATCATAATAGGCTCGGGTCTGGTTGGCGCATTGGCTTATGCCTGGTCTGATACCTTTTGGTTCTCGGCAGTTGAATCTGAAGTGTATGCGCAATCATCCTTATGCACGGCTGTTGTATTCTGGGCCATATTAAAATGGGATAACCATGCCGATGAACCTCACGCCGACAGGTGGATTGTATTTATCGCTTATATAATGGGCTTGTCAATAGGTATCCACTTGTTAAATCTGCTGGTAATACCGGCTATTGCTTTGGTAATTTATTTCCGCAAGGCAAAAAACATTACTACACGGGGTACTTTACTTTCGTTTTTTGCAGGTATTGTATCGGTAGCTTTTGTATTGTGGGGAGTTATACAATTCACGGTTAAAGGCGCAGCATTCTCCGATCTGCTTTTTGTGAACACCCTGGGAATGGGCTTTGGCAGTGGTGCAATAGCATTTTTTGTTTTGCTGATAGCAACCATAGTATCGGGCATATATTATACCATTAAACAATCAAATGCAGCTATCATCACTTGCGCTATCTGCTTTATCCTGGCACTTGGAATTAGCGCCGGCTACCTGGGAGCTATAGTTGGGATAATAGTTTTGGCATTGCTTGAATATGCGGCAAAAATACGCGAAAGGCGTTTCGCACTCAATAGTTTTTTTGTTTGCCTGCTGTTTATCCTGTTTGGCTACAGCTCATTTGTAATGATTGTGGTACGGGCCAAAGCCGATCCTAATTTAAATAACAGCGATCCGCAGGACGCTTTTGCGCTTAACAGCTACCTGAACCGCGATCAGTATGGTGATACACCACTGCTTTACGGCCAGTTTTTTGATTCGACGCCAACCGATCAAACCGAAGGAGCAACAATTTATCGTCGTGGTAAAACTAAATATGAGGTTGCCGGTAAAAAGCTCGCCACTATTTATGATCGTAACACCATATTCCCGCGTATGTTTAGCGATAAGGCAGGCCACACCCAGTTTTACCGGGCCTGGAGTAAATTAGCCGATAGCGAAAAACCAACCTTTGCTACCAACCTGGGCTTTTTTGGTAGCTGGCAGGTTAATCAGATGTATACCCGCTACTTTCTTTGGAACTTTGCAGGCCGCACCAATGATCTGGATGGCCAAACCAGCAACAGCGGCTCTGATGGTAACTGGATAAGCGGCTGGAATTTTAACAAACAATTACCGGATGCGGTTACGAAAAGCAAAAGTTATAACCGCTTATTCTTTTTGCCTCTTATTATAGGCTTGGCAGGCTTATTTTTTCACTTTAAACGCGACCAGAAAAATGCCGGTGTTGTAGGTGTACTTTTCTTTTTCACAGGACTGGCAATTGTACTGTACCTAAACCAGGACCCATTACAACCACGCGAACGTGATTATGCTTATGCAGGCTCATTTTATGCATTTGCCATATGGATTGGCCTTGGCGTTGTTGCCTTAGCCGATTTGTTAAGTAAAAAACTTAATGCAAAAACCAGCGGTATTATTGCCACCGTAGTTTGCTTGTTAGCGGCCCCCTTGTTAATGGCCAACCAGGAATGGGATGATCATAACCGCTCAACCAAACTTACGCCGCATGATATGGCCTATAATTACCTTAACTCCTGCGCGCCAAATGCAATTTTGTTTACTTATGCCGATAATGACACCTATCCGCTTTGGTATATACAGGAAGTTGAAAACGTACGCCCCGATGTACGGATTGTGAACCTAAGCCTGCTGGGTACCGATTGGTACATCCGTGGGATGAAAAACAAAATGAACCAATCGGAACCATTGCCTATCAGCATGCCTTATGATAAGTTTAAGCCCGGTGTACGTGATGTAATTTACTTTAACGACCAAAAAGTGCCCGGTGCTATTGAGCTAAAAGAGATTTTTGATTTCATCACCTCTGATGATAAAGCAGCCATGGTGGAGTATAGCAATGGTGATTTAACCAATTACCTGCCTACCAAAAACTTTAAATTAACAGTTAATCCTGATGAAGTGGTAAAAACCGGAACGTTACCAGCCATCCAAAAAGATAAAATAACTGCGGAAATGGACTGGACCTTTAATGGTAAGTATGTTACCAAGGACATTTTGGCAATGATGGATATACTGGCCCATAATAACTGGAAAAGACCCATTTATTTTGCAACCACTGTACCGGAAGAAAACCTGATAGGACTTAGTAAATATTTATATAGCGAAGGTTTTGCCAATCGCCTGCTTCCGTTGAAACCAGATACCGCAGCAAGCGCGGCAGATGTTACAAACACGCCGGTAATGTACCAGAACATGATGACCAAATTTAAATGGGGCAATATGAAAAATGCCAGTTACCTTGATCATGAATCAAATACCATGTTTTACCCTTTGATATCAAGGCTTTACTCAACCCTTGCCGATAACCTGCTTAATGAGGGTCACCCCGACATGGCAAAAAATGTTTTCAAAAAGTATGATGAAGTAATGCCTGATAACATTCCTAATACCGAGATAGCTATCCGTAAGTATTATATGGTAGAAACAGCTTACCGGCTTGGTGATGTGCAAATGGCCAACAAACTGGCAAACCTGGTTGATGATTATGTAGTCGATCTGCTCGCCTATAATTATACGCTTTTACAAAACGGTGAGGTAAGCCTTGATAGCAGGGATCTCCAATATTCGATGTCGATGTTGAATGGTTTAACCGAGTACACCAAAAATTATAAACAAACAGACCTTAATACCAAATTCAGCGCACAGCTCAGGGACTATGAGAAGAAACTGGGGATGGGTTCGAAGTAGTATTACATAGATCCAACAACAAAAAAAGCGACATAAGTCGCTTTTTTTGTTGTTATAAGATTCTTATCCTTTGTCCGAAAATCTTTTACCCTTTATCTAAAGAATGTCCTTCGTCCAAAAATCCTTATTCCTTATTCCAAAGATTAATCCTCATTAACCACGCCCATCGAACAAAATTTCTCGATGCGTTCGTTAACCAACTCAGTAATATCTTTTTCTTTCAGGGTTTTAAGATCTTTAAGCAGCTGTTTCTTTAGGGTGGCTGCCATAGCAACCGGATCCTGGTGAGCGCCGCCAAGTGGTTCTTTTATAACACCGTCTATCAGTCTGTTCTTTAGCATTTCTGTCGAAGTTAATTTTAATACTTCGGCAGCACGTTCTTTATTTTCCCAGGTTTTCCATAGGATGGTTGAACAGTTCTCCGGTGATATTACAGAATACCACGAATTATCAAGCATCAAAACCCTATCACCAATACCTATACCCAATGCGCCTCCTGATGCACCCTCGCCAATAATAACGCAGATGACAGGAACCTTAAGTATCGACATTTCGAGGAGGTTACGGGCAATGGCTTCGCCTTGTCCTCGTTCTTCAGCTTCTAAACCGGGGAATGCTCCCGGCGTATCAATTAAAGTTACAACAGGCTTATTGAATTTTTCGGCCATTTTCATCAGCCTTAAAGCTTTGCGGTAGCCTTCGGGATTAGCCATACCAAAGTTACGATACTGGCGCTCTTTGGTATTACGCCCCTTTTGCTGACCAATGAACATTACAGTTTGCCCGTTCAGAGTGCCAAAACCGCCTATAATGGCTTTATCATCGCCAACAGTACGGTCGCCGTGCAGTTCAATAAAATCATCGCACATCAGCTCAATATATTGGAGCGTATATGGTCTTTCGGGATGACGCGAGATCTGCACTTTTTGCCAGCCGTTAAGGTTGGAGTATATTTCTTTTTTGGTGGTTTCAAGCTTAGCCTCGAGTTCTGCCACTGTTGCAGACATGTCGAGCTTGTTTTTATCTTCAACCTGCTTCACTTTCTCTATCTGCTGCATCAGCTCGGCCAAGGGTTTTTCAAAATCAAAAGTTATTTTCATACACTTTATTTGGGGCCGCTAAATTAAACAAATCAAACGGCAAATTTATCAATTATGATTTTGCAAAGTTTCCAGCTTTTTAATTTGAGCCGGCGCCAGTAATTTCCACGTGTTATAGCAGGCTAATAATATGGCATTTCTGAGCTCACCGTAGTACAATCCCGATCGGTTACCATAAAAAATAATACTACCCTCGTCAGTTCCCTTCCGCAATAAATTATCTAATGCCTGTTCATTGGTGATGATGAACTTGCCCATTTCTATTTTTTTACGCTTTAGCTCATTGGCTATTGCTGTAATTTGAGTTACCTGCACCGGACTAAGCCCAACTTCTTTTTTAAACGCGATAGCCTTATCGGGCATTGGGTAATGATTTACAACAGCAACGGGGGGCATTTCATAAATATCATCACCCTTTAATAAGGCATTGTACTGGGCGTCGCTCAAGGTTTTAACCGTCGATTTTTTAAAAGTGCTATCTGCCATCTGAGCGTTCGCGGCACAATAAACAAACAGGATCATCACAAAAACAGGTATGGTTTTTATCATATTTTGCAGTTTACAAAAAAATCCACAACTATTGGGCCATTTAGATGGATAAATATTACTACCTAAGTTATTCCACCTTAATCACCTTTGTTCTTTCCGAAATTCCGTTCTCGTTAAAGGCCTCTATCTGGAAATAATAAGGCAGATCCCTGTCCATCCCGCTAAAATAAAACTCATTTTTGCCGTAAATCATCATGTTATTGTACAGTTTATCGGGCGCTATGCCAAAGTAGATGGTATAGCCGGTGGCGTTATCATTAGGTTTCCACTTAAGCCAGGAATTGCGGCGCTCACTGTCGCCGCGCAGCGCGATCAAATTTTGAACGGTATCGGGCTTAGCGCCTGCGCCTTTACCAAATACCCTGAACCCGGACAGCGCGAACTTGCCGGTTGGCATGTGCAGGTTCACCATTTTAAGGTAGCGTGCTTTTACAGGTGTTTTCAACTCAACATAATCATGCGGAACATCGGTTTTGTTTTTGCTTTTGTCGATCAAAAGCTTCCACATCTTTCCATCCAGGGATGAATAAACAATATACTGATGATAAACGCCTAATGATTTACCCACAAATTCAGCATCCTGATCGGCATAGTTTATCTGTACAGCGTTTATAGTACTTACTTCACCAAGATCTGTTTTAAACCATTCGCCTTTGTTCGCAGTTTTGGCGCTCCAGTAAGTCTTGATATCTTCGTCAACCGCATTGTTTGCGTAATAAGCCCCCAGAGTTGATGACACTTCCACCGGTTTATTGTAGTTGAGGATCATCCAGCCGGTGAAATTACTCTTCAGGTGATCCTCCGGACCAACAGCCAAATATTGCGGATAATCTCCATAAGCGGTATTACAGTACAGTGTGCCATCTTTATCAAAACCAGCCGGCCAGAAGCCTATGCGGCGTTCAAAGTTGTTTTTTACCGAAATGCCAATGGTGCTGATATGCCAGTAATTGCCAAATTTGTCGGCCCAGGTAGCACCATGCCCCGCCCCTTTTGCAAAGCCTCCGGGTTTGTACGAGAACGGGTTATGCTTTTGATAAGTAAACGGCCCCAGGGGTTTATCGCCCACAAAAACGCCATCGCCATAGCCGCTTTGCTCGGTGCCGGGTGCGCCAAACTGCAGGTAGTATTTACCGTTATGCTTATTCATCCATGAACCTTCAATAAATGGCAGCAGGAACACGTTATCATTGTGCTCACCAAAGCGTTCCCAGCCGTGTTTTTCGGGGTCGAGTTTTACCATCTCCTTTTTAGGGCCTATGGGTTCAAATGTTCTCCTGTCTATCTCCTGCCCGTAAAGCGGCAGCGTATTGCTGGAGCCATGATAGATATATACCCGCCCATCATCATCGGCAAACATCCCCGGATCCCAGGCGCCTACTTTAAAATAATCTTTGGCGGCCTTCCAGTCATCTTTAGTGGGATTGGTGCTCATCCACAGCGTAAAATCCTTATTATAGGTAGAACCGATCACCAGCAGGGTATCGCCCAAAACTAAAGTGGCAGGGGCGCAAAGTTCATCACCCGCTACCTGGTTGTATGGGCGTACAAACTTGCGGTATACAAAGTTCCAGTTCAGCATGTCGTTGCTCCACCAGTAACCAAACTGGTTGGTACTGAAGAGGTAGTATTTACCTTTAAGCAGGGTCATGGTTGGGTCGGCGGTAGCGCGGTGCTTGCCCCAGCTGGCAAAATCGGCAAAGGGGGTATAGCCATAATCGAGGTTARGCGGGTTGCAGTAAGTAAGCCTCCTGGTTTGCGCGCTTAAATCTTTTAAACAAAAACAAAACAGCAGTATCGGTAAAATACGGGCAGCTATTTTCATAAAGTATAAAGGTTTATAAGATAATAACAGGAAGCTAATATCTGTTTTAAAATATTAATAAAATGGGCACTTATAACTACATTTATTGCACAAATTATCAATTTTATCAAGATTTATTAAGATTTATTCCGCTCCTGCTGAATCTGAAACATTTTTGTTATTGTGTGTTAAAAACACAATTAATTTGTACCTTCATTTCCAGAACCAATTACCATATTTATGAAAAAGAAATACCTGCTGCTTTTAGTTGTGCAATTATTTTTCGGCGCCGCCGCATTTGCACAATATCCCAAAATGGATAAGCTGCTTTACGGCGTTGCTTATTACGATGAGTACATGCCCTATGAAAGACTGGATAAGGATGTGCAAATGATGAAGGATTGCGGCATCAACGTGGTGCGCATTGCCGAATCAACCTGGAGCACCGTTGAACCGCAGGATGGCGTATTTGATTTTACCCATATCGACAGGATGCTGGCCGCCATGCAAAAAGGAGGCATCAAAGTAATCGTAGGCACACCCACCTACGCCATACCTACCTGGATGGCCAAAAAACACCCCGAGATATTAGCCATCACCCCATCGGGCCAAAACCAATACGGACCAAGGCAAAATATGGATATTACCAATACCGATTTCAGGATGTATGCCGAGCGCGTGATCAGGAAAATAATGGAACATGTGAAAAACAATCCAGCGGTAATTGGTTACCAAATTGATAATGAAACAAAATCATACGGCACATCCGGGCCAAATGTGCAGGCGTTGTTTGTAAAATACATGCAGGCCAAATACAAAACGCTGGATAATATTAACCACATCTTCGGCCTTGATTACTGGAGTAACCGCATCAATAACTGGGACGATTTCCCATCGATGAATGCCACTATCAATGCCAGTTTATCTTCTGAGTTTGCTAAATTTCAAAGACAAGTGGTTACACAATATTTAGGCTGRCAGTCGGCTATTGTGCGCGAATATAAACGCCCCGAACAATTCATCACCCAAAACTTCGACCTGGATTGGCGTGGCCATTCCTTCGGCATCCAGCCCGATGTTGACCATTTTGCTGCGTCAAAAGCTGTAGACATCGCAGGGATAGATATTTACCATCCGAGCCAGGATAAACTTACCGGTTCCGAGATCTCTTTCGGCGGCGATGTTGCCCGGTCAATGAAAGGCGGTAAAAATTATTTGACAATAGAAACCGAGGCCCAGGGTTTCCCGCAATGGACGCCTTATCCGGGGCAACTAAGGTTACAGGCATTTAGTCACCTGGCATCGGGCGCCAATATGGTGGGTTACTGGCCATGGCATTCTATCCATAACTCCGCCGAAACCTATTGGAAAGGCCTGTTAAGTCATGATTTTGAGCCCAACCCGGTTTATAACGAAGCTAAAACTATCGGTAAGGATTTTGACCGGTTAAGTCCGAAACTCATCAACCTGAAAAAGAAAAACGATGTGGCCATATTGTTTAGCAACGAGGCGCTTACCGGCTTCAAGGCTTTTGGCTTTGGCTGGGGTGTACGCACCGGCTACAATGAGGTATTGCGTCAGTTATACGATGGCTTATACCACATGAATGTAGGCTGTGATTTTGTTGACCCTACGAGCCAAAATATCGAAAATTATAAACTATTAGTCGTTCCTGTTTTGTATGCTGCGCCGGATAGTTTATTACAACGCCTTAACCGGTACGTAAAAAAAGGGGGACATATCATTTACACATTTAAAAGCGGATTTAGTGATGAAAATGTTAAAGTCCGCACAACGCACCAGCCGGGCATAATCAACGAAGCGTTAGGAATTTATTACAGCCAGTTTACCGTACCCGAAAATGTGGGTTTAAAAGGCGATGATTTTAACCTGACGCCCGAAGATAAAAAACTAAATACCTGGATGGAGCTCATCACGCCTACCACAGCAAAGGTACTGGCTTATTATGATCATCCTGTTTGGGGCAAATACGCGGCCATTACCGAAAACACCTACGGCAAAGGTCTGGCAACCTACATCGGCTGCATTACAACAAGCGCTGTAACCGATAAAATATTGGCCGACGCGGTGAAAAAGCTTGGCCTTTGGGGTACTGATCAGCAGTTGGCTTTCCCGATAATTACCAAGTATGGCGTAAACCAAAGTGGTAAAACAGTGCACTACTATTTCAACTATTCGGGTAAAGAAACCAGCTTTACTTATCCTTATGGAAATGGAAAGGAATTGATTTCGGGAGCCGGCGTAAGCAGCAATTCGGCTATGCAGCTGGAACCCTGGGGGATTAAGATTGTAGAGGTAAATTGATTGTTTATGTAGAATTTGTACAAAAAATAAGTCATGCAGAAATAATTCGGCATGACTTATTTTTTATGATTCAAGACCATAATACCGCTTCCTTAACCAAAAAGCCACATTCACCAATGCAATCAATGCCGGCACCTCCACCAGCGGACCAATTACACCTGCAAATGCCTCGCCGCTATTAATACCAAAAACACCGATAGAAACCGCGATGGCCAGCTCGAAATTATTGCCTGCGGCAGTAAATGATAAGGCAGCATTTTGCGCATAATCTGCCCCAAGCCATTTGCCGGCCATAAAAGTTACCATAAACATAATGGCAAAATAAATAACCAATGGAATGGCTATCCGCACCACATCAAAAGGGATCTGTACAATCAGGTCGCCTTTGAGGCTGAACATCACCAATATGGTAAATAAAAGTGCTATAAGCGTTACCGGGCTTATTTTGGGGATGAATATGTTATTGTACCAATCATTCCCCTTCATCCTGCGCAATATATACCGGGTTAAAAAACCAGCAAAAAAAGGGATCCCTAAATAGATCAGCACGCTTTGAGCAATTTGCCCTATGCTGATGTTTACCGCCAAACCTTTTAAACCAAAGTAAGGTGGCAACACAGTAACAAACACCCAGGCAAACAAACTGTAAAAAAGCACCTGGAAAATACTGTTAAAGGCAACCAGCCCGGCAGCGTATTCGCGGTTACCATCGGCAAGCTCGTTCCATACTATCACCATGGCAATGCAGCGGGCCAGGCCAATCATAATTAAACCTATCATATAGGCCGGATGATCGCGCAGGAAAATTATCGATAGCAGAAACATCAACACAGGACCGATAAGCCAGTTCATAACCAGCGAAAGGGATAAGATTTTAACATTGCTGAACACCCTGCCCAGCTCCTCAAACCTCACCTTTGCAAATGGAGGATACATCATCAGCATTAAGCCTATAGCAATAGGCACATTGGTAGTGCCCGATTGAAATTGATTAATAAAATTTTTTGCTGAAGGCATAAAATACCCGATAGCTACACCCACGCCCATGGCGATAAATATCCATAAGGTAAGGTACCTGTCTAAAAACGAAAGCTTTTTCCGTTGTGTTGGGTTGCAATTATTTGCACTCATGTTAATAAATTACATTTGTTTATTGCGATAAAGCAATGTATTCGATCAAAAAAAATCAACAACAATCTTTTTCTGGAAAATTCGCGGTTACCAGGAAAGCGCTCAGCTTAGCTGCATACTGTTTCCATTTCACCTGGTCAATGCAATAGCTCATGGATGTGCCTTCTATGGTACCTTTTATTATACCGGCTTCCTTAAGCTCACGTAAATGTTGCGAGGTGGTAGGCTGGGCCAAACCCAAAACATCAACCAAATCGTTCCCTATACAGGCATTAGCCTTTATTAAATGCTCGATAATAGCAATGCGCGCGGGATGYGCCAATGCCTTAAGCATTTTGGCCAGCTCGTTTTGAGCCTCGGTAAAGTTTTCTGTTTTGGTTAATCCCATTGCAAGCAATATTACGATAAAGCACTTAATAATCAAACCCCGGTTTAAACGTGCTGCTGTATAAAATCAACAGAGAATACTTTGATCATATCCCTCACCCGCCTAAACTCGTCCATCACTTCTTCTTCAGTTCCGGTAGCTTTAGCCGGGTCGGGAAAGTTTTGGTGAAAACGTACAGCTTTGGATGGAAAGTAGGGGCAGTTCTCTTTGGCATTATCACAAACAGTAATAATATAATCAAAAGGGATCTCCATATATTCATCCACATTATTTGATGTATGTCGCGAGATATCTATATGATCTTCGGCCATTATTTTGATGGCTTTTGGGTTAACGCCGTGGATCTCCACACCGGCGCTATAAATTTCGGCCTTATCCCCGGCAAAATATTGCAAATAGCCATGAGCTATCTGGCTGCGGCAACTATTGCCGGTACATAACACTAATATTTTTTTCATTTCAATTTATTTCTTTTTTCATTACGATGGCCGATACGGGGCATACATGGCTAAACTCAGATGATTGCTTTACCTCTTCGGGTAAGTCCCCGCGCAAAATTGCTACATAACCTTTACGGCTAAAATATTCCGGTGCGGTTTCTGTAAGCAGGCAAATAACTTTAAGCTTATTTAACAGGGCCATACTTTCCACCTCCTGCAGTAACTTATCTGCAATGCCCTGGTTACGAAATTCCGGTTTAACCGCTACTGAACGGAGCAAAGCATTTGTACCATAAATTTCAAAACCTGCCACGCCTATTACCTGGCCGGTATCATCTACGGCTGCCAAAAAGTTGTTCAACAACAGCGGAAGATCATCAACAGGAAGTTTAGCAGCGCTGAGCAATTGCGTTATACCATCCCTGTAATTTTCGGCATTTTTTATTAACATGGTATTCTTATTTAGCAGCAACCACCGCCAGGTGTACAGCATTCGGCAGCAACAGCCAGGTTCTTTAATTCAACTTTTGGTTTTACAGCAGCCGGTGCACAACACTCTTCGCCGGTAGCAGTGGTACCACAACTGCTGCCGCGTTCAATTGCCTTGCACTGCACAGTATCGGGCCGAAGATCAACAATTAGGTTACCACCCTCGGCAACTACCTGGTTGGGATACATTTGGCGGGTATCAAAGTCCGAATTACCAAACTCAATTTTAACCTTTGCCAGCGGATTTAAAGGTAATGTTTTCTCGACCAATTCAATGATGGATAAAGCCTTATCAACCTGCATTGACCTTTCCTGCAGTTGATTTACAGGCTCCCAAAGCTGAACAATGATCTCGGTCCAGCTGTTCATTTTACCGCCGCAATCAACTGATGTGATGGGCGCCTGTTTAATTTCGGTGATGTGGTACGATGCATCTACCCACTTGTTTTCGGCATACTGAAATTGCAGATCCAGTTGCGGATGGGCAAGCAATTGCTCCTTAAATTCCATCCAGTTTATAGCTTCCTGATTTTTCATAATACAAGCGTTGAATTATATATTGCAATATTACGATAAATAGTTTAAAAACGAATAAATTTTAGAAAAATCTTAATTGCTTGTACCCACCTGACAATCGCAATTATGTGTTTGTTCCATGGCCACTTAAAACGCTTTTTATTCCTTTAAAAGCTAAAAACAAACTGCTATCAATTTTACCTCAAAAGTTAATAGCAATCACAAGGGGACAATACATTTTAATAATCAGTTTTTTAGTCACCCCTTTGGGTCCTAACGATATCATGTCATTTCCCTTTAGAGTCTTCGGGCTTTCTCGCAATTATGGGTTCTTACACCATAGCTTTTCGGAAGATTATAAGAAGCGGAGGATGTGCGATTCCTTCCTTGGGGAAGGAGGAGGAAGGGGTTTGCGAACGATTGGACCACTGCTAATCAAACGAAAAAGCTTGGTGTAGAAACCCCTCCCTGCACCCTCCCGTTGGGAGGGAATCGCACAGGGCCAGCCTTTTTATAATCTTCCGAACACCTATGGTCTTTACACCGCCCTCTTCAGCGTAAAGGCAAACCTGCTGCCTGCCCCTATTTCACTGTCAACGCCTATGTGGCCCGATTGTGCTTCAATAAAATCCTTGGCTATTGCAAGGCCCAAGCCGGTTCCGGTTTGGTCGGCAGTGGCGTTGGGAACCTTAAAATAGCGTTCAAAAAGGCGCGACAGGTATTGCTCCTCTATTCCTTTACCATGATCGGTTACAGAAAATTCTATCTCGTCGTTCTTGTATTTTTTAACCACCAGCTCCACTACCGATTTTTCGTGACTGTATTTTATAGCGTTTGATAACAGGTTGATAAGCACCCAGGTAGTTTTGTCCAGGTCGGCATGCACTTCGGGCAGGCTGTCATCRCATTTTACCTTAATAGCAACATGCTTTTGGTCGGCAGTAAATTTAATTGCCTTTACGGCATAGTCCACTATATTTTTTGGATGGGTGCTGCCAAAGTTAAGCTGTAGTTTTCCGGTTTCTACCTGTGCCATATCCAGCAGTTCGCCGGTAATTTGTAACAGGCGCCGGGCATCATCATCAATATTTTCCAACAGTTGCCGCTGCTCGGTATTCACGTTACCTATGCGGTCATCTTCCAGCAATTTCAGGCTCATTTTTATAGATGATATGGGCGTTTTTAACTCATGCGATATCGTAGCTATAAAATTGGTTTTAGCCTCATCCAGTTGCTGGTACTCGGTAATATTTTTCAGGATGATCACCTTCCCTATCACTTTATTTTTGCTGCTTACCGATAACGACTCGCGTGAGTAAAAACTTTCGCGGTTATCAGCAAATATCTTAAGCCGGGGTTGCTCGTTTACTAAAAGGTTGCGCAGCAGGTCGTTTTCTAAAGCTACATCCGGAGCATAGCGGCCGGTAAGCTGTTCGGTACTCATACCTATTAATGAGCAGGCTACCTCGTTGGCAAATATGATGATCATCTTTTCATCCAACCCCACAATGGCGTCATGCATGGTATTGATAATGGTTTCAATCCGCTTTTTCTCGAACAAAATACTGGCCAGGTTACTGTTTTCATATTCATCCAGCTTTTTGGTCATGTTATTAAAAGCCTGGCCAAGCTCACCAAACTCGTCGTCCGATTGGAAATCTATCTGCTGATGGTAATTGCGGTTTGATATTTCTTTTATCTTCTCTGTTAATTCTTTTAGCGGGTTTGCAATATATCCGGGGAAGTTCACGGCAAAAGTAAATGCAATGGTGAATAACAGTACGGCGCAAAAGGCAACCAATATATTGGCTCTTTTGGCGGTATTAGCTGCAACAGAATTTTTATGAGCAATGGAATCCATATTTAAATGCATTATGCCATAAATCAATCGCCGTGCCTGCGCCCGTGCCTCAATTTGYGCACCAGCAACACCAGGCAGTTTAATATCCCGGTAAACAGCGGTTAATGAGTCTGTTAATTTCCCCTCGCCTTTCTCAGTAATGTTATGCTGCTGCCTGTAAAGGTTATCATCAATTACAGCAATTTGCTTAGCCGAAAGCGGGCCATCACCGGCATCTATTTCGTTCAGGATATTTTGTGTGTATTGCAGGGTTTTGTAATTATCCTTCAATATCACCCCGGCATCAGCCGAAAGACGGTTAAGGAAATATACTGATAAGCCGCAGCAGATGAGCGCCAGTACAAACAAAAAGCCAATGCCAGTACGGAGTTTATTTTTAATAGTCATTGTTATGATAGTATTACAAGGTCAATATCTGTTTTAGACATTTTATTTAATAACTGGGTAAACACAGCTGTTTTCATGATCAGCTGGTAAAACTTAAACCGCGGTTTACCAATACAAATAGTAGTGACGTCATATTTTTCGGCAGTTTCCCATATGGTTTGAGCTATCCGGTCGCTTTTTACTTTGAGCACCTGGCCGCCTAACTGGGTAGCCAGCTTCATATTATTAATTAAATGGCGCTGCGATGCCAGGTTTATCTTATCGCTGCTTTCCCTTGAAGTTTGCACATACAAAACAAAAAACTTTGATCGGTAATATGATGATAACCTTGCGGTTTTACGTATAATTATTTTTGCCGATGCGTCATTTGTGCTGATGCAGGCTAAAAAAATCTCGGGCCGCAATTTAATGTTCCTGGGGATCTCAATATCAATTTTACGCTCCACCTGGTGGGCTACCTCGCGCAGGGCAAGTTCGCGCAGCTGCAGAATCCTATCCGACTGGAAAAAATTATTAAGGGCCAGGGGCACCTTTTTTTCGTCATAAATCTTACCCTCTTTTAAACGGTCTATCAGTTCATCGGCGGTAAGGTCGATATTCACTACCTCATCTGCAAGCTGCAAAACCTTATCGGGGATGCGCTCATTAATGGCCGTGCCGGTTATGCGTTCTACCTCCTCGTTAAGGCTCTCCATATGCTGAATGTTTACCGCGCTGATTACATTAATACCGGCGTTCAGGATCTCCATTACATCCTGCCAGCGTTTTTCGTTACTGCTGCCTTCAATATTGGTATGCGCCAGTTCATCAACCAAAACCACTTCGGGGCGCAAACTGATAATGGCCTTCAGATCCATCTCTTCCAGCTCCTTACCCTTGTAAAAAAGTTTACGGCGTGGAATTACGGGCAGGCCTTCCAGCTGTGCTATGGTTTCTTTACGGTTATGGGTTTCAATATAGCCTATTTTAACATCAATACCGTTGCGCATCAATGCCTGGGCTTCCAACAGCATGCGGTAGGTTTTACCCACACCGGCGCTCATGCCAATGTAAACCTTGAACTTGCCCCGCCGCGACCGTTTTATCAGTTCCAGGAAATGCTCAACCGATTGTTCTTTATTTTCTTCGCTCATTGCTTTATGAATTATTTTTCAAATTCATTAGTTTCATTATGTGTATAAATGTAATAAAAGGAGACCCCTGACAGGTCCCCTTTTTACGTATGAACGTTCATTCTAACCAAACTTATAATTAACAACCAAAATTAATTATAAAACAATCCATACATATCTTTATCAGAAAGCATACACCGCAGCCAGCACAAATTGCGAGGCGGTTTTTGAAGTATCTCCTGAATGATTTTTAAACGCATCGGCCGATCCGTTATCAAGCCTGATCTCGGGGATCAGCGCCAGCGGACCAGCTTTTATATTTGCCGTAAACGTTACAGCCGTTACATTTTCACCGGGCGCCGGTGCGGCTGTTGATGTATAAGTACCGTTTTTTGTTTTAAAGTACTCGCCCCTTAAACCTAATGTTACTTCTTTTGATACTGCATATTGCGGATATAAAGCCAAACCTGTAAAACCACCGGTAACGCCACTATTGGCTTTATAATCGGCAGCATTTAAGCCTAACTTAAAAGCATCGGTTATTTGATAAGCGGTAGTCAGGTCAAATTCTGTTCCCTGCAGTCCGCCGGTTATAAGGTTCAGGTAAGCTGTCCATCCTTTTACCGGTGTAATGGCTAACTGGGCACCAAAATTATTTACCTTTTTTGTAGATTGATAGGCGTTCCAGTTATCATTAAAGGCGCCAACCATCAGGCTTATCTTATCGGTAAAAGCATAGGTTGCTTTAACACCGGCATTCTGGAAAGGCCCGTTGGTGAACAGGTATGATGTAGAATAGTTAAAATTACCTACAGGGCTTATCACCTCATAACCTATAAAGGTTGACATATAACCACCTGCCAGCGTAAGCTTGTTAGTTACATCGTAAGATACATACAAGTTTTGGATATGGTACGAATCTCCGCTGGTACCATTTGGTATAGATTGTGCCTGCCCACGCGGGCCAAATGAAAGCTCGCCTACAAAGGCCGATTTGCCTACTTTCTTTTTTAGTCCAAGATCGATCATTCCTATTGATACAGAGTTTTGATCTGTAGCAAAACTGGTTGGTATCTGCGAGCCCTTATTGGCAAAATCGTATTTATAATAAGTATCAACCGAACCAAAAATAACCAATGGCGCATCGGATGTTGTTTTAACAGTATCCTGGGCTTTTACAACACTAAAGCCAGTTAAAAGTATTACGAATAATAATATGTTCTTTTTCATTTATGTAGTTACAGGTCAGCCCCCTCTAAATCTCCCCCGGTAGGGGAGACTTTGATAACAGGGTATTTTAAATGTATATGTTATAAACTTATCGTTTGCAATTCAAAAGTCCTCCCTACCGGGGAGGATTTAGGTGGGGCTATTTCAACTCATCCAAAGCCACATTCAATTTCAGCACGTTCACTTTAGCCGGACCGAATACACCCAACAAAGGTTTTTCGGTATGGGCATCAACCAATTTGGTTAACGCATCGGCAGATAAACCACGTACTTTTGCAATACGTGCTACCTGTACCTGCGCTCCTGCGGGAGAAAGGTCCGGGTCCAAGCCGCTACCTGATGCGGTAACCAGTTCGGCAGGGATCTGCGCACGGGTTACACCGGGGTTATGTTTTAAAAAATCCTGGATCCTGCCCTCAACCTGTTTCAAATAATCGGGGTTTGAAGGGCCTTTGTTTGAACCACCTGAACCGGCAGCATTGTAATCAACTGCCGACGGGCGGCTCCAGAAGTATTCGTCCTTAGTAAATTTTTGCCCTTCGTTGGCATAACCAACCACGCGGCCCTTGTAACTTATGGTCTCCCCGTCGCCATGACCGGGGGTTAATTTGCCTACACCGGCTATAGCTAATGGATAAATTCCGGCTGTTATTACTATCAGTATGATAGTTAACTTAATAGATGGCAACAAATATGTTTTCATTTTCTTTTTTATTAGATTTGAGATATGAGACGTGAGATTTTTGGATACGGGATTTTTGACGCTTCACTTTTTTGTCTCAAATCTCATATCTAATATCTCACATCTGCTCTAAATAAATACGCCTACTGCAAGGTCAATCAGTTTTATACCGATAAATGGTATCAGTACGCCGCCAAGGCCATAGATCAACAGGTTACGGCGCAATAATGCGCTGGCGCCAATCGGTTTATATTCTACTCCCCTTAAGGCTAATGGTATCAGCATCGGGATAATAATAGCGTTAAATATTACTGCCGATAATATCGCCGATTCCGGGCTATGCAAGGCCATGATGTTAAGCGCCCTTAACGATGGTATAGATACCATAAATAAAGCCGGCACAATAGCAAAGTACTTGGCCACATCATTGGCGATAGAGAATGTAGTGAGGGTACCACGGGTCATCAGCAATTGCTTACCTATTTCCACAATCTCTATCAGCTTGGTTGGGTCGTTATCCAGATCCACCATATTACCGGCTTCTTTGGCTGCCTGGGTACCGCTGTTCATGGCCACGCCAACGTCGGCCTGGGCCAATGCAGGTGCATCATTTGTACCATCGCCCATCATAGCTACCAGCTTACCGCCTTGCTGCTCTGCCTTAATGTAGTTCATTTTATCCTCTGGCTTAGCCTCGGCAATAAAATCGTCTACGCCGGCTTTCTCGGCAATAAATTTGGCTGTTAATGGGTTATCACCGGTAACCATTACGGTTTTAACACCCATTTTACGCAAGCGGTCAAAACGTTCGGCTATGCCGGGTTTAATAATGTCCTGCAGTTCAATTACACCCACTATCTTTTCGTTTTGCGATACTACCAGCGGTGTACCGCCATTTGATGAGATCTTTTTAACGTTGTCCTCAACCTCGGTTGGGAATGCATGACCAGCCTTAAGCGCAATATTGCGGATAGAATCAAAAGCGCCTTTACGGATGCGTAAGCCTTCGGGCGTATCCAAACCGCTCGACCTTGTTTCGGCAGTAAATTTTATAAATACCGAGTTTTTAGGGGCAGTTACAGATGGCACCGACTTATCAAGGCTTGCCAGTTCAACTATCGATTTACCTTCGGGGGTTTCATCAGCCAGTGAACTCAATACACAGGCGGTAACAAAATCGGCCGGTTTTACACCTGTTGCTGGGTAAAAGTTGGTAGCCTTACGGTTACCAATGGTGATGGTACCTGTTTTATCTAATAACAGCGTATCCAAATCGCCTGCAGTTTCAACAGCTTTACCCGATTTGGTGATTACGTTGGCACGCAGCGCCCTATCCATCCCGGCAATACCGATGGCCGATAACAGGCCACCGATAGTGGTAGGGATCAAACAAACAAACAACGATATAAAAGCAGCTATAGTTATAGGGGTATTGGAATAATCGCCAAATGGTTTCAGGGTAACGCATACAATAACGAAGATGAGCGTAAAGCCTGATAACAGAATGGTAAGCGCTATCTCGTTTGGTGTTTTCTGACGCGATGCACCTTCTACCAGGGCTATCATCTTATCCAGGAAGCTTTCGCCTGGCTGGGTAGTTACCATTACCTTTATCCTGTCGGATAATACTTTGGTACCGCCTGTTACTGATGATTTATCACCCCCAGATTCGCGGATCACCGGTGCAGATTCGCCTGTTATGGCCGATTCATCTATAGTAGCAATACCTTCAATGATCTCACCATCAGTAGGGATGTTATCGCCCGTTTCGCAGATAAACACATCGCCTTTTTTTAATTGGGATGACATTACTCTTGTCTCTTTGCCGTTAACCAATAGACGGGCGGGTGTTTCCTCACGGGTTTTCCTAAGGCTTTCGGCTTGTGCTTTACCGCGTGCTTCGGCAATAGCCTCGGCAAAGTTGGCAAACAAAACGGTGAGCAACAGCACCAAAAACACGGTGAAGTTATAGGCAAAACTGCCCTGGCCTTTATTTGCAAAAGAGAATATAGTAACAATAAGCATTACTGCCGTTCCTATTTCAACGGTAAACATAACCGGGTTACGGAACAGTATGCGTGGGTTTAGTTTGATGAAGGACTGTTTAAAAGCCTCCCTCATCTGGTCGCCCTGGAATAATGTATTTGAGGTTTTCATGATTATGATTTAAAGCCCCCTCTAAATCTCCCCCGGTAGGGGAGACTTTTGATGTGCAAAGTTCTTAAAGTCCTCCCTACCGGGGAGGATTTAGGTGGGGCTGGTTGTTTTTTTATTTAAGTGAAAAGTGTTCGGCAATTGGGCCTAATGCTAATGCTGGGAAGAAAGACAAGGCGGCGATAATAACAATCACCGCGAAAATCATCATCCCAAAAGTGGAAGTATCGCTTTTAAGTGTACCGGCAGATTCTGGAATGAATTTTTTATTGGCCAGCAAACCGGCAATAGCCAACGGACCAATAATTGGTAAAAACCTGCCCAATACCATTACTATACCTGTGGTAAAGTTCCAGAAGATGTTGCCATCGCCCAAACCTTCAAAACCCGACCCGTTGTTGGCTGCTGCTGAGGTATACTCATATAACATTTCAGAAAAACCATGGTTGCCGGGGTTATTTAACCAGGCCGATGGCTTAACTGCCCAATCCGCGCCGGGCATATGAACCACTACATATGATGATATGGCTAAACCAACCAATATGATGAACGGATGTAATAAAGCAATGAGCGATGCGATCTTCATTTCCCGGGCCTCAATTTTGCGCCCTAAAAATTCCGGTGTTCGCCCAACCATTAATCCCGATATAAATACGGCTATGATGATGAAAATGTAAAAGTTAAGGAAACCTACTCCGCAACCACCATAAAAGCAGTTAACCATCATACCCAGCAATTGCATAGCGCCGGATAAAGGCATAGTACTATCATGCATGGAGTTTACCGAACCAGTGGATGTAATGGTGGTCATTACGCTCCAGTATGCAGAGTTTGCAGGTCCAAACCGTACTTCTTTACCTTCCATAGCACCTGTAGGCTGGCTAATGCCCATCCTGGCTATGGCCGGGTTACCATTAAGTTCGGCATTGATGGTTGGGATCATCAGCAGCAACATACCCAAGGTCATCACCCCAAAAATCACATAAGCGAATTTCTTTTTGTTGAGATAAAAACCCAGGGCAAATACCAAACCTATCGGGATAATAAGCTGCGCAACCAGTTCAACGGTATTGGTTAAGTAATTAGGGTTTTCTATAGGATGGGCCGAGTTGGCGCCAAACCAGCCGCCTCCGTTTGTTCCCAGGTGTTTAATAGCTACCAAAGGAGCAACCGGTCCGCGGGATACGTGAACGGTATCGCCCTGCATACTAATGAAAGTATCTTTACCTGCATAGCTGGTAGTCATGCCGTTAAAGGCGAAGATTACAGCTATAACAAATGATATAGGTAATAAAATGCGGGTGATTGATTTTACAAAGTACTCCCAAAAGTTACCCAGTTTATCGGTCACCTTGTCTTTTAATGCCCTGTATAGTACAATCAGCGCCGCAATACCGGTAGCTGCCGATACAAAGTGCAGGAACATAAATACAAAGTGCTGTGTAAAATAAGTAGCGCCGCTTTCGCCCGAGTAGTGCTGTAAGTTACAGTTAACCAAAAAGCTAATGGCTGTATTGAAAGCCGTATCGGCAGACTGGCCCGGGTTTGCATCCGGATTAAGGGGCAAGTGGCCTTGTGCCATTAAACACACAAAGGCATAAATAAGCCAAACACTGTTAATGGTAAGCAGGGCAAATAAATGCTGTTTCCAGTTCATTTCCTTTTTGGTATCAATGCCGCTAAAACGGAAAATGAAACGGTCGAGCGGGGCTAAAAAGTCGAGCCATGTTTTTTCGCCCTTAAAAACGCGGGCCATGTAACGACCTAAGGGGATGGCTATTACAAGCATGAGGAGGTAGGTAAAAATTACACCTGAAATTTCAGTGTTCATGGTTTTAAAAGTTAAAATTTTTCGGGTTTAAGCAGCACGTACACCATGTATATAAACACAGCTATGGCCACAATGAATAATGCGATCATGATGATTAGATTTTTTCGAAGTAATTAACTGATTTGAAGAAGATCCAGAAGATGACTATGAAAGTCACCACATAAATAACAACCTGTAAAATATCCATAGTATTCGTTTTGCAGAAGGCTTTACCAAGGGGATGCCAACAAATGGAAAAATCAATTAAATAACTATTAATCAGTTATTTAATTGATTTTACAAACGCAACTTTGGTTTTAACAGGTAAAATATGCCTATCATTTTGATAGGCAATTATCAATGTGGAATAACGCTGTGATTATTAGTTGACCCGGGAGTGAGATTGGGGAATCAGAAGTCTTTTTTATTGAAAGGGATTTAGATAAAAGATCATCCCAAGTGTATCAATGCCATTTATTTATACGTAATGACCAATATGAAAACAACATTTACCCTTACCAGGATTTTCAGCGTTTTGGCCGCTGTTTTGGTATTCGCATTTTCTGCCTGTAAAAAGGATGCCGCAAGCGGAACCATTGATATTACCGGGAAATGGGCAAAAATACAATTCCAGGGGATTGACCAATATGAGTTTAAAAACGACAATACTGTTGAATACAATATAATTGCAACAGATTCGGTTACCAAAAAAATAATAGGATACCGCTTTAGAAGTATAGGAAAATATACTGTCAAAAAGGATTCATTAATTATGTTTGATCTTGTAAATTATTCAAACTCAAAAAATAGTTTTGGTCCGGAAACTGAACTTGTGCCTATTGATGGCTCCAAAACGGTTGGCTATACCATATCACTCAACGCTCAAAAAAATAAACTTTTACTTTACTTTACCTGTCCGTTTAATGCTAATTGCGTTCCATCGCCCATTATTTATAACAAGCAGTAGCAATATACCTCGTCAAGAAAAAGGTTGATACTATTGTTATGTCGGCATGAAATTACCGGGGTATTTACTCCAACCCGTATTCTTTCAGCTTCCTGTACAATGTTGCTACCCCAATATTCAATAGATTGGCCGCTTCGGCGCGGTTGCCGTGGGTATGGTTAAGTACACGTTGTATGTGCAGTTTTTCAACCGATGAAAGGTCAAAGGCTGATATTGGACTGCCCGCCTTTACCTGTTGCTGCTGAATTTCATAAGGCAGCAGGCTTTCATCAAGGGTGTTGTTATCGGTAAGTATTACAGCTCTTTCAATAATATTTTTTAGCTCGCGGATATTGCCTGGCCAGTGGTAAGCTTCCAGTTTGGTTATAAACTCATCGCTTAGCACATTTATCTGTTTTTTAACTTTAAGGCCAAAGTACTGCATAAAGTATTCTGCCAGTAGTTTAATGTCCTTTTTGCGTTCGCGCAAGGGTGGCAAGGTGATCTGGAACACCGAAAGGCGGTAAAACAAATCCGAACGGAAATGGCCATCAGCTATTTCTGTTTGGAGGTTACGGTTGGTTGCAGCAAGTATGCGTACATTAACCTGCGTAGGTTTGGTATCGCCTATTTTTAAAAACTGCTGTGATTCCAGCACGCGAAGCAGCTTGGCCTGCAGGTCGTGATCAAGTTCGCCTATTTCATCTAAAAATATGGTGCCGCCGCTGGCTTCTTCAAAAAGGCCTTTTTTATCTTTTAAGGCGCCGGTAAATGAGCCCGCTTTATGCCCAAATAATTCACTCTCTAACAACTCCTTTGTAAAAGCACTGCAGTTTACAGCCACAAACGATTTTGTATTGCGTTTACTGGCCTGGTGAATGGCTTCGGCGAAGATTTCTTTGCCGGTACCTGTTTCGCCTAATAACAGAACGGTGGTATCGGTTAGGGCTACCTTTTGAGCAAGCTTGATCACATCACCAATAGCGGTTGATCTGCCAATCAGCCTGTCGAAGCCAAATTTTTCATTCAGTTTGCTTTGCAGCTCTATCACGGTTTGCTGCAACAGGGCTTTATCCATTGC
>NZ_JBFUKF010000014.1:0-36303 GCF_056400985.1 Mucilaginibacter sp. P4_G9
GTTGTAAACGGTGCCGTTACCTGGTTTATAAGCGCTGCTATCAGTTGGTGGGGCGCAGTAACACGTTGTACCACGGTACTCCCAGCTGCCGGTGAGGCTTAAGTTGTTGGTGGCGTTATCTTTTTTACAGCTAAATAAAAGGGCGAGTATGCCTGTCAGTAATAATTTTTTCATTGATACGCAGGTTTGTTAATAGTGTTACGCCAATGGTAATGAAAATGCTACACTAAATTTTGCGCAATATTCTGCGATCACTCATCGCTGTCCTCGTTCTTCATACCTTTCAACAGTGCGTAAATAGCCATGGCATGGCCGTGGCCCAGTTCAAAATCTTCTTTAAGCCATTTTACAATATCGCCCGCTTTTCCATCGGCCTTTAGTATACCATTTTTAGTGAAGCCTTTTTCTTCGGCAAGCGCTCTGAAATAAGCGGGGCCTTTGCCGGTTTTTGTTTTAATAGTATTTAAATATCCCTGGAATGACATAATAGCTTTTATCGGTTTATTAACCTAAATATATATAATTGTAAGAAGCTCCGAAAAATAAAAAAACAGACCGTCATTGCGAGGTACGAAGCAATCCCCGACTATGCAGATCGGATTTGCAAGGCTGCCCTGTAAGGCGGGGATTGCTTCGTACCTCGCAATGACGCGTGGAGATGTATTTCATTAGAAGTATAAAAACATTAATAAATCAAATTTAGAGCTTCTAAGCATTGTGCATAGCAACTCCTACTATCATATTTTATCAAGACTGTTTTTGTACGCTTTAATACATTTTAAAGCGGCATATCTGCCACTTTCTACCATTTCTTCGGCTTTATAAAAATCATAGGTGCTGCAATATTCATGCGATATATTGATCAGGATATTGGGCGAATATTTTTCAAGGGCAAGCCGGGTGGTATGGTAGGTCATTAAATTTAAGGTTTTATTGATCACGTTARAATACCCCAGCTTTTCGGTGTGGTCAGATGGCTTCACGGTGTAAAGATAGCTGTAAAAATCCCTGATCTTTTGCCGGTAAATGGAATGTTTTACTTCCATCGCATTTTGGGATACCACCGGTTTGTCAACAGGTATCATCGCATTTACATTCACGGCTACCAGTATATCGCCGGTACTTCTTTTAACATGCTCAATAGGCAGGTTATTAATAATGCCCCCATCAACAAGTAATCCATCGGCATGCTTTACCGGGGTAAATACCGTTGGTATGGCAATAGATGCCCTGATGGCATCGTATATGCTCCCTTCGGTAAAAACTACTTCTTTTTTATTAATAATATCGGCCGCCACGGCTGCGTATGGTATGTTAAGGTCTTCAATATTGGCGTCATTGATGAACGCTTTAATGGTATTAAATAGCTTATCGCCCTTAACCATGCCCTGTGCGCTAAAGCTAAAATCAATAAGGCCAAATACTTTTAGTTTATCAAGGGTAAAAAGCCAGTTTTTAAAGGCATCCATTTGCCCTAAGGCATACACACCGCCAACAACAGCCCCCATTGATGTACCGGCAACCGAGGTGATGTTAAATCCCTGCCTCACTAATTCTTCAATTACACCAATATGAGCTATGCCCCTGGCGCCGCCACCCGATAATACTAAAGATACATTCTGTTTCATTTAATAATAATAAAGGTTTTATTGATAGCCGTGATATTAACCTGCCTGGTAAAAGTAACAAATAAGAGACCACAATGAAGCAGAAGTAATATCTAAAGGATTTAAGGCTACTGCCGATGGGTTTATAAAATAAGTAGCCTTAAACTATCATCAATTATCCAGCCACGTTGGTGCATGGTACCCCGGATGATATTATTGCCGATAGTAAAATTATTTATTAACAGAGACATTTTTTAAGATCATAGTTGCAAACAAAACAGCAGAAAATGAAAAATTGACATACCGGCTGAAGTTCTTTCACCCCGGATGCTGTCGTTTTTTCCATTGGATACAAACCCGGCAGTTTTAGCCCGGTTTGGCATTCTACTTGATACAATTAAGTGGATAGTTATCCAGGTTTAATGTTTATTTATTTTTAAATCAATTTAAGGAGAAAAAGCAATGACACTGGTTAAATTTAACAAAAACCAACCAGGTAACGCCGCAATGCCAGGCATTAGCGACGTTTTTGAATCCATTTTTAACGACACCTTTTTTAATGATCGTATGATAGCCCGGGTTCCGGCTGTAAACATCAGCGAATCTGATGAAAGTTATCATATTGAACTGGGTGCACCAGGCTTGAAAAAGCAGGATTTTAAAATCAATGTTGATCGTAATATGTTGCACATTTCGGTTGAGCAGCAAACCGAAAATACCAATAGCGGGCGCGTATATAATAAACGCGAGTTTAGCTATAGCTCTTTCGTGCGCTCATTTACTTTGCCCGAACTGGCCGATTACAACCGGATAGATGCAACCTATGAAGATGGTGTGCTTAAAATTGACGTGGCTAAAAAAGAAGAAGCTAAAACTCAAAGCCGCCAAATAGAGCTAAAATAACCCATTCAATGTTAATAAAAAAGGTCGCCAAAGGCGGCCTTTTTTTGTGATTCGGATGCGGTATTAGATACGATTAATATCCAACATTACAAAGCTTCGTAAGGTTCTATCCGGTTAAGCAAAGCCTTAAGCTTTCTCTGTTTTTGATTGCTGGTTTATACCGGCCCGGGCAATTTGGGTAAGCAGGCTATCACAATTTTTTTCTTCCTGCAGGGTAGAATCCAGCAGTTCGGCAGCTTCATTGTAGCCCAGTACGCTGGCCAGTGTTTTTAATGTTCCGTATGTGGCAATTTCGTAATGCTCAATTTTTTGAGCAGCAGAAATGAGGCCGGCATCACGGGTACTGCTGTGTTTTTCAGTTTCGGCAATAATTTCTTCGCTCTCCTTCAATAAACCGGCCATAGCTTCGCATTTTACGGCAACTGCTTTTTCGCCCAGCGATGCAAAGGCATCTTCCAGGCGGGTAACCTGGCGTTCCGTTTCACTCAGGTGGTTTTCTATTGCAGCACGTAGCTTATCTGAGGTTGCCGCTTTCGCCATTTTTGGCAAGGCTTTGGTCAGGTGTTTTTCGGCCCAATAAATGTCTTTCAACTCATCCAAAAATAATTCATTTAATGCAGAATCATGTACATCCGTTGTTTGTTCGGGTGCCCTTGTTTTTATAGTTGCCATGATAAATGTGTTTTTAAGGTATGATGAAAGAATACAAAGCTAATGCCAGTTTTACCTGTTTATCAACTATATTAATTACTGAGAAATAGAAGTGTGGGTTTCGGGTAAAAGCAACAAGTAGTGATGTGTTAAAACTTAAAGTTGTATGGAAAACAGTATAGCGCATAGCCGCACATATATGCTAAGAAAATTGGGGTAATGGCAATTGTGACAACACCAGCGAATGAGACCTGAATGCTCTGGAGCTGGAATTTATCAGTTCCTCAAAATAAAGAGTGGTTGCGACCAGTGTGGTAAAATTGACAGATAAAGTAACAATGCAAAAAAGTCTAAAATTTAACTTAACCGCTGATTTTCATAGTTGAATTTTATTTAAATTGCGTCTAATATAACAGCACGGGAATTGCAATAATAAATGCTAAGTGGCAGCGGAAAAGATTTGACATTAACAACTGCAGCCAAAATATTATTGAACAATGCTAAAAATAGGTGACGGCACCAACAAAAGCAAAAAGACCCACGGAGGCTCTGGAATTGGAATTTGCTCAAAGTAGCAGCAAGGAGTACGCGAGGCAATGAAGCCACTAAATATATTAAACTAAATAAAAATGATAAGCAAATTCCTTTTCATTCTTGCTATAAGTATAGTTTTTACCACATCATCATTTTCCCAAAGTGTTTATAAGCAGGGCAAACGCCACTCAGCAAATCGTAATGTAGTTAAAAAGGCAAGCACTGGGCGAAGGTGTGGTTGTGTGGCAGGTGACCCTAATATTGATGTCGTAATAGTAGAACCCCTTACACCTGCACAGCTAGATAGTCTAAATCTAATTTTACGTAATAAAAATAACCCTGAAGAGCCAGGTGTGCCCTTGAAAGACGTAGCTAAATATATAGGGCATGAGGTTTATATTCGCGATAGCATTTTTAGTTATAATCATTATGATAAATCTTATACCGAATTGTATCTTGGTGGTACCTATCCAAATCACTTGCTAAGAATCTTTATTAAAGGACAAAAATTAAACAGGCAAACGGCTTACTTGCGAAAAAAAGGCTACGCCCGTTTTACTGGCAAGGCAGTTTCGTATTTAGGCAAACCTGCTATAATGGTTACTTCTCTTAAGCAATTGGGCAGAAGAGTACAGCTTTAAGTTAAGACTTGAAGATATGTATGTGAAGGCTCCCCTGCTATATTTTTTGTATCTCAATTTAATTCATCACGGCAGTACAACTATTTTTCCACCTGCGGTATTACTTTCCATAAGCATGTGCGCTGCAATAATTTCATCAAGTGTAAACGTACGGCCGATGCTCAGTTTTATGAGCCCGGTCTCAATATCCCGGATAAATTGTTGAAAATGTTGTCTGCCGACCCTAATTTGACCGCTATCATAAACGGTGAGATTGACGGTAGCGGGAATGTGTTCCATAGGGGCAAAATCGGCAATAGACCATTGTTCGGATAACATACCGGTCATGCAAACGGCGCCTCCCGGTTCAGCGCACGCAAGTGAATCTTTTAATGTGGAAGCACCTACAAGTTCCAGCACTTTATTTACACCTGTTGGAAAGAGCTGTTTTAGCTTAACAGCTAAACTTCCATCGTCGATCAGAACGTGATCGGCGCCATTCTGCAACAGGAGTTGTTCCTTTTGATGGTTCCTGGTAGTAGCAATAACCCTGAGTCCACTTATTTTAGCAAGCTGTGTGGCCAGCATTCCGATAGAAGAAGTGCCGCCCCTGATGAGCAGGGTTTCATCTTTTTGGATCTTCAGCGCAAGATGGAGCGAACCGTACACTGTCTGAAACATTTCGGGTATAGCCCCAAGCTGTTCCCACGATAACCGACTCTCAAAAGGATAAAGAATAGACCTGGGCAGTACCGCATACTCCGCATAGCTGCCGTCAAAATCCCGGCCCATACCTCCCATAAAGGCGGCTATCTTTTGCCCTGTCTTCAATTCTCCGTCGGGATCAGTTTCAACTTCGCCCACGCATTCAATACCAAGTACCCTCGGAAAGATCACTCCCGGTGACAGGCCCTTGCGGGTCATCAGTTCTGACCTGTTCAACCCGAACGCTTTTATTTTAACCAATACCTCGCCGTCTCCCGGATTGGGCAATGGCCTTTCCTGGATAACAAAATTTCCGGGACCGCCCGGACTTAATAATACTGCTGCTTTCATATGCTACTACCAGGGTGTTGTTTAAAATATGGTCTCAATAAATCAGCCTCTTTCAATCAGGTCGCCGGTACCGCGCCAATTTGCTGCAATAAGTCAAGAAGATCCGGCTGACCAAATTCTTCAATTATCTGGCTGCCCGAAAAACGGTAAAAATTGATAGCCCCTACTTCAATTAATTTCCCGGTGGCTGGTACACCAAAAAAAGTGTCCCGATGTGTTCCGCGCATTGTATAACGAGCCGCCACCTGGTCGTTTTCGGCTATCATGTCGTCCAATGTCCATTGGATATCCGGGAAGCCTGAGCGCATCATCTGTATAATCTCTAAGTAGCCTGCGGGGCCGCGCATAGGATTGGGGCGTCCCGGTACGTAAAATACGGCATCCGGGGAAATCAGTTCTTCAGCCAATACCTCATTGGCAGTATTGATGAACTCCACAAAACGGTGCATAACAGCTTTATTATTTTCGGTTACCATGTTGGTGATATGTTTAATTGAACTATCTGTTAAATCAGGACAAAGATGACCATTTGGGGCCTTGCCAACCAATAAACAACTTTAAGAAATACGCTTAAGATAGTTTAAGGGTTAGCTTTTATGGGCAAGGCTTTTGCGGATTGTGCTTAGAAATTCAGGAGTAATGCCCAGGTAAGAGGCGATCTGCGTATTGGGCAGGCGGTTACTGAGGTTGGGATACTGCTTTAGGAAAAATTCGTATCGTTCTTCCGCTGTCGAGCTTATGTTTTGAAGTACCCTGTTTTGTAACTCAATGTATTTTTTTTCTATAATGATCCGAAAATTGCGGTCGAATTTGTGATAGTTGGTATACAAATGTAAAAGATCGTTATGCTTAATCTGCAACACAATAGTTGGTTCGATAGCTTCTATGTACAGCTGACTTGGCTTTTCAGAATAGAAGCTACTCAAATCAATAATCCAGTCATTTTCTGCCGAAAACTCAATATTATGTTCTTTACCGTTTTTGTCTGCAGCATACATTTTCAGGCAGCCCGAAACAACGAATGTAAAGTGACTGCACACATCGCCCTGCTGCAAAATGAATTGACGACGTTTAACCTTACGTTCGGTGAAGCGCGACATCAATTCATCACATTCCTTACTATTAAGCGGAAAGTAGTTACTAAAATATTTTATCAAACTTGCTATTGATGCGTCTTTAGTGGCTAACATTTATGAAAGATAAATACAATAGCATAAAATTTTATCAAAATATAACATGTTTATATGTCATAGCGGGCAAAGGCACGCGGCATGCACGCCGGGGGTAAAAACCCGGCAACAATGTGCGGTGATTATCGCGCCATCTATAAAGGTTGGGTAAGAGCCAACGGTCGCCTTTTATGAATTATGCTTACCTCATATTTGTTAACAAAAAGATAACATAGGGCTCTGTATCACATCTGTTTATGCTACCGTAACAAGTATAAATATCACACAACATGAAAAACAAATACCATCTGCTGTTATTCGGCCTGCTAACTGGGATGACACTGCTTTTATCCTGCACTAAAAAAAGCGATGTGCAAAACGAGCTAAAAATTGATGATAAAAATTTAACCTCCTGCAAATCCGGTGCCGGTTGCGAATACCTGTTTACGGAACAAGCGGACTTAAATGCCGACAACAGTTTTAAGCCAGGCCCTTATCGTTTATTCTGGTTTAAAGAGCAATCTCCCGGTTTCTCAACTTCTATCTATATAAAAGCTCCGATGCAGGGAAACAGCTTTAAACTAACCAAGGCAGACCTGTTGGCTGGCCGGGTAGTTTTCAACCAGTCGTGCCCGGCTTGTAACCTGATTCTTTTTAAACCGGCAGACGGTTATGTAAAAGGGATAAACACTACGCCGGAAAAGCGGGCAGACCAGGCACGATGGCTGCTTGAAGGTAAAGTGATATTACAAGGCGCGTCGGAAGCAGCTATCAGGGATACGGTTTTTGTTAAGCAATACTTCAGTCCTAATTTTGTCATTGATTAGGCGTCCTTTTCGGGGAGCCAACTTCATATTTAAATAGTAAAATGAAGAACGACAACGGAATGTACGGCACGCGCGGGAGTATCATATGATACATCCATATTTGCCCGAAACTGCTGCCTGGTGAAAGCGGATATGTGAAAATGTACTTTTAAATAATCATTTGTTTTATAAAACATTTATTGTACTTTCATGTAATATGATATTTTCCTAAACAATAGGCCTTATCATCAATATTATGGCATCTATTAAAAAGTATTTTGTTGGCTTACTTTTATGTTTGCTAATTGTTTCAGGATCGTTAATCTCCTTTAACTACAGTTCCAAAGCCGGAAATCCAGGTAAATGCCTTATTATATCAGATTTGCACTTTAACCCGCTTTACGATACCAGTCTGTATAATTCTTTAAAAAACACCGGTTACGATAGGTGGGAGGGGATCTTTAAAAAATCGGAGTGTATAATGTTGAAGCCACCCAGGCGATAAATAAAATGGATGTCCTCAAAGCAAATTTGAATGAATCGAATTATGAAACATTTAAAAAAGCGAATACCTTAAGCGAAAGCGTTACATCAAAAAAGTAGTTTGGTTGAAGGCGGTTGGTTTTATCGTATCAACAACTGCAGGAATACCAATAAAGGCGGAGGTAGCGCCCACCCCGTACCTATGAATATTATAAATCCCCACATGATTGGTGTTTGGATTGAATTTGTGGGCATTTAAGACGCATTTAACCCGCTATTGAAATGAAATATATCTTAAGTTTTTTATTGTTAACGTGCCTGGGACTAACCGCCACGGCCCAACAGTTGCCGCCCTATGACAGGACTACAACTAACCAGGTGCTGGCAGATCGCGCCACCTGGTCGCGCTATTTTATGGCCTTGCCAAAAGGTGCAGCGCCAAATTTTCCCAGCTATGTGCCTGATAGTTTGAAGTGTGGGGCTTTGTTTTACAGGACTACGGATACGTGCTTGTATCAGTATAATTGCATTGCTAATAAGTGGGTAAAGTTTGGGTCATTGGCTAAGAATAATGCTTATGCCGATAGTTTGAAAAATCAGTTGCTAAATGGCAATAATAAATATACCGGCACGGATACCACAACAGGTAATAATGTGCATACGGGTACAGAGAAGTTTAGTGGACCACTTACCGCATTCAATGCAATTTCCTTAAATGCTGATACAGCTTATAGCGGATATTCGATTGCTTCGAGGTTTTTGTATGGAGCTGGCGATAGCAATATGCGCCTTAGCGGCGTCTCGGGTGTGTTTACGATGTGGTTTCCTGAATTAGCCGCAGAATTAAATGTAACGCCCAGTGTTGTAGCTGCGGATTCGAGAACATTGCAACAAATTACTGGCGGGGACAATTCGGTTTATACGAATATGACATCGTTAAGTGCTTACGTTAACGCTCTTACAACGCCTGCGTATATAATAGATGCCGGATTAAATGACATCAAAACAGCCAGGTATACAGTCGCTGCATTTACGACGCAATATGGAGCAATCATTGATTACTTGACAGGTACAAAAGGCTGGCCCGCAAGCCGGATTTATATTGCGTCGCCTCATTACATGGATTACGGCGCTGTGGCTATGGGTTATAGCATGGACTATGACAAGGCTACATTTAACCAACGTCAATTAGACTACAGAACGGCAGTAATAGCGCTTACGGTGGCTAAGGGCGTCAATTTTGTTGATTTGTACACCATCTCAAAAAACTGGTTTAACACAACAGGGATTGGTGGTTTAATTTATAATGACGGTTTACACTGGTCGCCTGCCTACGGCACGCCACTGCTTGTTAACTTTTGGCGAAGCGTTTTGCCTGCGGAATTTTACGATACAGGCAAARTTAAACAAACAACGCGGGGCACTTTAAACCCCGATTATGTAATAGTTAATAAAGCGCTTGAAGTGCAGGGAAATACGGCATTCAGGCGGGCGTCAATAAAAAACCTGATACTGCAAACAGACCCCACAAGTACATGGGCGCGCACAGATAGCACAGAACTGGCAACCGCGTCAGGATGGACTGTTGGTGCGGGCTGGACTGGTACAACTATCCCGCCCGGATTTACCCACACCTCGGGGTCGGGCGTAGATTCACTGAGGTTGCCAATTACCTCTACAGTAAACAATGTTTACCAGGTATCGGTAAGGACTACAGGTAGAACTACAGGTACATTTTCTTTTTCCTTTGGCGGGGAAACATTCACATCCGGCACAGGCGCAAACGCAACTAACACATTTTATCCAAAAGCAGAAAATACAAAGGGCTTTATATTCAATCCATCCAATACATATAACGGCACTGTAGATTCTGTTTCAATCAGACGTGTTTTACCGTCTGCTGCCGTATTAAATGTAACCGCGCAGACAGGGGCGGGTGTGGCTTATCAACAAATGCATGCTTCTAAGTCCAGCACAAGCCTGTTTTGGGGCACCTCGTCGGGTAGGTATACAACTTCAACATCTGCAAATGGTAACAGTGTTGGGTTCGGCCCCAGTTCGTTACAGTATTTGTCAGGCGGCACGGGCGAAACAGCAGTTGGAGTAAGCGCATTGCCTGATTTATCGCTCGGCATTAATAACACCGCTGTTGGTTTTGGAGCGGGAACCGGCATATCCTGGGGAAGCTATAACACAATTATAGGCAGAATAAGTACCGGACTGTCTAAAGGCTTATCAAATCAGGTAATTGTAGGGGATGGCAATAACAATCAGGCTATAAGCATAAACACGCTAACGGACCGGGGGCAACGCCGGTTTCTTGCCACGCCAACCGGTGCAACCGGCGCTTTCACTTCACGCGCTATTGATGTGCTTGATTTGCCAACATCAATACCGGGTGCTAACTTATTATTGTCGCCAGCATCGGCCAGCTTAACCACCAACGGAAGTACAACCAGCTTTAACGTTACGTACACAACGCCCGGATATACGCCAACACAGGTGCTATGGATGCCATCATCTGCAATCGGTTCTGGTGGCTGGTATATTACCGCCATAACCTCCACCGGCTTTACGGTTAATTATGTTACAGCACCGGCAACGGGCACAGCCACGGCTAAGTATACGCTGATTAAATAACCCATAAATAAAGATTAAAGCCCCTTTAATTAGGTTTAAAGGGGCTTTGTTTATGTGCTCTATAAGCGTTTATGAGGGCCGTTTGGAGGCCGTTGTTGATGGGCAGGCTCCTCCAATATCCATTCATTGCCATTGTTATACGGATAGCGCGGAAAGTTTTTAAATCGCAGCCGGTACAGCGTATTTGCTTATGCACCCTTGCCGCGTACTTTTCAGATTGATTACTTAGTTACTTAAACTTCTACTTAAACCGGCGTTTTCTTTTTCCATAGTACAAACCATGTATGAGGTCTTTCTGCACACTGAAAGATAATTTGATGTTTTTTAAAGAAAATACGGGAAAGGGGTGCCAGATATGCGTCAACGAACTGACGATAAATTCCCCCAAAACAAAAAAGCCACCTGCTTAGCAGATAGCTCCTGTAATATATGATGGACTTTTGCAAAAGTCTGGTACTTACATGCCAATTGTATTGCTGCCCATACCGGCAGTAAAAATGGCTTTGTTTTCAACTAAGTGGCTTACAGCAAAGTTGTTGCTTATAACGTTCGACTGGATTGCCCTGTTAAGGTTTAATTCTTCGGTAGCGCCTTTTAATTCGGCTATTGCATGATCTTTTACGGTTACGGTAGTACTAAAAGCGTCTAAGTTTAAGCTGGCTACTGCATTGTTGTGCAAATCGACGTTAAATTCAATTTTTGATAGTTTACCGAATGATTTTACGGAGGAGTTATCAAATACCGAAACGGAACGCAAGTTGGCAGCGCTTACCCAAACTACCAGTTTTTCGTTGGTGTATGAGGCAATGCTTAGTACACCATTTTTGGTTTGAACCAGGGCGCGTTCGGCGTAGTATTTATTGTAAACTTTTACCTGGTCTTGAGTTGCATCAGAGATGTATAGCTCTACATTGCCATGAACTTCTATTTTATTGATGGTGCTGATATCATTTAATACGGTGAAGGCATCAATTGTTAATGAGTTGGCATAGGTTGATTTTGTTAATCCTAACACAACAACAAACATTGTGATTACGGATAAAATTTTGGTTTTCATTGTTTTATTTTTTAATTGTGAGTTAATTAATTGTATTGCTTATCTATGAATACAACCAAAAAACGGGGCCAATTTTAACCCGATATTGTCGCCCTGTGGGGTTATCTACTGGTGTCCTGTTTTCCACTGCAAAGGTGTGGTTTCTTCGGGTTAAATTATTCATCTTAGTGTAATTATTACACTAAGTTTTTTTGATGCGTTTTTTAGCAGGTGGTATGATGTTAATATATCTTGATTTAAATTAATATAACTCGATATAGCTTGACTTTAATGATCTGTTTAATTGCTTAACCTGAATATTTACCATTAATTTTAGGACTGTGTGAAATGGCACGATGTAAGCAATGGTTTTTCGTCTGTTAGTGGTGCTTTTACCATCCCTAAGGCCCGGCGCAGTATGCATAAAGCCCGGCCTGGCGGCAGGAGGAATACGCCCTGATTAAGTTTCATTTTATTAGAGTTTTAGGTATAAAAAGTGTCGATTTGTAAAAACGATAAGTTGTTGATAGTTAGCATGAATGGTGTTCCATGCCCTGTTTTGACAAAATGCAAAGTGTTGATAATCAATGCCAAGGCGTTCCAGGCCGTTCGGGGTGTACCAGGCGTTCCGGTGGAACGGTTTTGGGGAGATCCGGGCACATTACTTCATTTAGCCGAAGCGAAAGATCTTGTTTTTTGGGATTAAATGCGGATATTCGGATAGATACGAATAAAATAGCATGACTATGAATAGCGGGTATAAACTTAACCTGGAATGGATTCCCCTGGCCTATAGAAGCACGGGCGATACAAAAGGAAAGGATGATAAGATCCAGGTTCGGACAGATGTCAGGCAGGAGGCAGAACCTGCCAAAACAGGAGTAAAGGGGATCTATAAGCGGGGTGCAAAAAAGCTTAATCACTAATACTGTAGTAAAGGCCGGGTGATTAGAAATTCCGGATTCCTTTTTGGAAGCCGCGGTGCTTATATTTGCATTACCGATGCCAAACCAACCCATACAGCTCATCCGTAAAATTATCCATATTGATATGGATGCCTTCTACGCGTCTGTTGAGCAGCGGGACTTTCCGGAATACCGCGGTAAACCTTTGGTGGTTGGTGGCTTGCCGCAGGGCCGTGGCGGTGTTGTTGCAACGGCCAGTTATGAGGCACGTAAATTTGGCATCCGCTCGGCTATGTCATCAAAAAGGGCCTTGCAGCTGTGCCCGCATGCCTTGTTTGTAAGGCCGCGCTTTGCCGCCTACAAGGAAGTATCGCAGCACATCAGGGAAATCTTCAGCCGGTATACCGACCTGATAGAACCRCTTTCTTTAGATGAGGCTTACCTTGATGTAACCAACGATAAACTCAACATAGGCTCGGCCATTGACATTGCCAGGCAGATAAAACAAGCCATTAAAGACGAGTTGAACCTCACGGCATCCGCAGGGGTATCTATCAATAAATTTGTAGCCAAAATAGCATCGGATATTAACAAGCCTGATGGCCTGAAGTTTATCGGGCCATCAAATATTGAGGCCTTTATGGAGGCTTTGCCGGTTGAGAAGTTTTTTGGTGTGGGGAAGGTAACTGCCCAAAAAATGAAGCAAATGGGCCTGCACACCGGCGCCGATCTCAAGAAACTCAGCGAGGAGGAAATGACCAGGCACTTTGGTAAGCCCGGTCGGTTTTACTACCAGATAGTGCGTGGCATAGATAACCGCGAAGTGCAGCCCCATCGCGAAACCAAATCATTAGGTGCCGAGGACACCTTTGCATATGACCTTACCACCCTGCCCGAAATGGAAATTGAGCTGGATAAAATAGCCCAAACGGTTCACAAACGCCTGGTTCAATATAGGCTGAAAGGCCGGACCCTTACCCTCAAAGTAAAATACAGCGATTTTAGGCAGATCACCCGCAACCAATCGTTCACTACTGCTTTTAATGACCTGGAAACCATCAGCCAAACGGCTAAACAGCTGATAGCAGCCACCAACCCCGAGGATAGCCGCATAAGGCTATTGGGCATCTCATTATCCAACTTTGGTGATATTGTACCTAAACATAAAGAGGAAAAAGAAGCCGGTCCGGGCGATCAGCTAACTTTGAAGTTATAGGAGGTGTAAACTTATGGTAAGGTCCCGGCTGGTTTTATCTGCCAATTCTTAATCTCGTGGCTCTATAAGCCTACCAGTTCCATCACCTTCAAAATAGCATCTACATACTCGCGGTCGTTTGCTAAACGCGGTACTTTGTTCTGGCCGCCCAGTTTGCCTTTTTCCTTCATCCAGTTAAAAAAGGTGCCTTCGGGGGCAAGGCGTRCTATCGGCCTGCGCAGGGCCAGGTCTTTAAAACGCTTGGCATCATAATCGGAATTGATGCGGCGCAAGGTTTCATCAAGCAGGTCAACAAAGCGTTCAAACTCGGCAGGTTTCTTTTCAAACTCAATAATCCATTCATGGGCGCCGCAGTCGTTGCCGTTAAAGTATACCGGGGCAGCAGTGTACTCGCGAATGATAGCACCGGTTTGGCGGCACGCTTCTTCCAGTGCCTGCTCGGCATTGTCGATAATAACTTCTTCGCCAAAGGCATTAATATAATGTTTGGTTCTGCCGGTAACCCGGATCCGGAAAGGTGCCAGCGACGAAAATTTAATGGTATCGCCAATCATGTACCTCCAGAGGCCCGCATTGGTGCTGATGATGAGCGCGTAGTTTTTATCCAGCTCCACTTCATCAAGCGTAAGCGTTTGAGGGTTTTCATCATGCAGGTTCTCCAACGGTAAAAACTCGTAAAAGATACCATAGTCAAGCATCAGCAACATATCGCCGGGCTCTTTGGTATCCTGGATGCCGAAGAAACCTTCGGATGCGTTATAGTTTTCCAGGTAATACATATCATCGCTGGGAATCAGGTTTTTAAACTGCTCGCGATAGGGCGTAAAATTAACTGCGCCATGAAAATACATTTCCAGGTTGGGCCAAACCTCCAGCAGGTTCTTTTTACCGGTGATCTCCAGTACGCGTTTAAACAATACCAGGTTCCAGGTAGGCACGCCGCTGATGCTGGTTACATTCACATCTTTAGTGGCAATGGCCATCTTTTCAATCTTCTCTTCAAAATTTTCCAGTAAGGCTATATCCAGTTCCGGTGTGCGGTGAAATTCGGCCCAAAGGGGCAGGTTTTTCATGATCACAGCAGAGAGGTCGCCAAAAGAAGTATCGGCACTTAGCGGGCTCACCTGGTGGCTGCCACCCAGGGTGAGGATTTTACCCGTAAACATGCGGGCATTTGGCTGATTATTAAAATAGATGGTAAGCAGGTCTTTGCCGCCTTTAAAGTGACATTCTTCCAGCGCCTCCTCACTTACGGGGATAAACTTGCTCCTGTCGCTGGTGGTACCTGATGATTTGGCAAACCATCGGATCTCTGACGGCCAGAGTACGTTTTTTTCGCCTTTGAGCATACGTTCGATGTACGGCTTAAGCGTATCGTAGGTTTGGATAGGCACCCGCTCCTTAAACTGGGTAAGGTTATCAATACTTTTATAATGATACTTGCGGCCCCATTCCGTGCTTTCGGCCATCGATATCAGCTGCTCAAACCATTCCTCCTGTACTTCATTAGGGTATTTCATAAAAAGCTCTATCTGGTGGATACGCTTCTTCATAAACCATGTAAATACGGAGTTGAAAATTGTCATATAAGCTTATTGAGGAAATACTTTTCTTTTTAAAACAAAGTTTGCACCCAGGTATACCTTACGCACCATTTCGTTCTCGGCCAATATCTCGGGCACGCCCGATTCCAGGATCTTACCTTCAAAAAGGAGGTAAGCGCGGTCGGTAATGGATAGGGTTTCCTGTACGTTGTGGTCGGTAATGAGGATACCAATATTGCGGTGCCTCAGTTTTGCAACCATTGCCTGGATCTCTTCTACCGCAATAGGGTCAACACCGGCAAAGGGTTCATCCAGTAAAATAAAGTTAGGCTCGGCAGCAAGGGCGCGGGCAATTTCGGTGCGGCGGCGTTCACCTCCGGATAGCAGGTCGCCGCGATTTTTACGTACTTTATGCAAGCTGAACTCATCTATCAGTTCCTCCAGTTTATCGCGTTGCCTGTCTTTAGGCATGGTACCCATTTCCAGTACAGCTTTTATATTGTCCTCTACAGAAAGCTTACGGAAAACGGAAGCCTCCTGCGCCAGGTAACCAATGCCCTTTTGCGCACGGCGATACATGGGATCGCCGGTAATATTTTTATTATCCAGGAAAATATCACCTTCATTGGGCTTTATCAAACCCACAATCATATAAAATGAGGTAGTTTTTCCCGCGCCGTTCGGCCCCAGCAAACCAACTATCTCACCCTGCGCCACCTCGAAGGATACGTCGTTAACAACGGTGCGCTGTTTATATTTCTTTACTAAATTTTCTGCTCTTAGTATCATGTTGCAAATTCAAAAGTCAAAATTCAAAAGCCAAAACCAATGCGCGGCTTAGCTTTTCAATCAGACCATTATAGTGAATCAAAAGCCGTCCTGTTTTTGACTTTTGATTTTTTAATTTTGACTTAAAATCTTATTCCTTTTATGTTCAACTGTATCGTCCGCCTCTCACGCCAAACGTTTTCTTCAATACTGTAGCAAATATCAAACGGAACGCCGTTTTTTAACAGGGGCAGGTATTCGCCGTGGTTAAAGGCAATACAGTCAAACGCTGCTGAGCCTTCCTGCATTATGGCCATTTTAATATGCGCCGAACCTACCAGTCCCGCATTACCGCTAACATACACATTTTTACTTATGAAAATGGGCGCCATATTCTCGGGCCCGAAAGGTGCAAATTGGTTCAATATCCTGAAAAATTTCGGTTCTATCTGGCTTAAACGTAATTCGGCGTCAATTTGTATCTGCTGAATTAATTGTTCGGGCAATATGGTGGCGCTTACCACTTGTTCAAACCTGTCCTTAAACGCTTCCACGTTTTCGGGATGCATGGTTAGGCCTGCTGCATATTTATGACCTCCAAACTGGATCAGTAAATCTTTGCACTCGCAAAGAGCCTCATAAAGATCGTACCCGAGAACAGAACGTGCCGAACCCGCCACGTGGCCGTTTGATTGTGTAAGCACAATGGTTGGACGATAGTATTTTTCGGTAAGGCGTGATGCCACAATGCCGATAACGCCCTTATGCCAGTCCTTATTAAATACCACGGTTGATTTTTTGCCTATCAGGATTTCGTCATTATCGATTATACCCAGGGCTGCATCGGTGATGCTGAGATCGTGCCCCTTCCGCTCGGTATTGCGGGTGTTGATCATAAGGCCTTTTGCTTTCGCCACATTTTCGTCGCAGGCTATCAACAGTTCAACCGCATGCTTGGCATCATCAATGCGCCCGGCGGCGTTAATGCGCGGACCTATCAGGAACACCACATCGGATATGGTTAAGTTACCTGTGCTTCTGCCGGCTATCTCAACTAATGTTTTTACACCGATGCAGGGACCGGTATTTATTTTTTGCAGGCCGAAATACGCCAGCACCCGGTTTTCGCCGGTGATATGTACAATATCGCAAGATATGCTGATACAAACCAGGTCGAGATAAATGGTTATCTCTTCAAAGGCAATATCGTTTTTTTCGGCATAAGCCTGTATCAGTTTAAAACCGATTCCGCAGCCGGATAGTTCTTTGTACGGATATTCGCAATCGGAACGTTTGGGATCAAGTACAGCGGCAGCGGCAGGCAGTTCGGCGCCTGGAAGGTGATGATCGCAAATAATAAAATCAACACCTAAAGTATAAGCATAAGCAATTTTATCCACTGATTTAATTCCGCAATCCAGCGCAATGATGAGGGTAAAGCCATTTTTGGCAGCATAATCTATTCCCTCGGTTGATATGCCGTAACCCTCTTTATACCGGTCGGGAATATAATATTCCAGGCTTGTGTACCGCTTGCTAAAAAAACCATAAACGGTAGCTACTGCTGTAGTGCCATCAACATCGTAATCGCCGTATACTAATATCTTTTCGCCGGCGGCCATTGCAGTTTCAATGCGTTCAATGGCTTTCTCCATATCCTTCATCAGGAATGGATCATGCAGGTGGCGCTGATCGGGCCTGAAAAAGTAACGGGCTTCTTCATAATTGCTTATCCCCCTGTTAACCAGTAAGGTACTTAAAACGGTATCAATGTTAAGTTCGGCGGCCAATTTGCTTACCAATACTTCATCAGCATTATCCCTTACCGCCCAACGTTTATTCATATCTTTGTGCCTTTTAAAACAGTAAATATACTTATTGACTTTTTAAACAGACAAAGTTACATTCAAAATCTGACACATCGTTGCTATGGAAATTTTCGCGTTAGGAGAGGGCTCATATTCAGTTGATTCAACTAAAAAATTTATCCCCTTTAATCCCGAAACTGATAATTTCAGGGACCGACCGGGTTCATTGTTCATCCATGTAAACCCTTTCCTGATAAAAACCAGCCATGATCTCATCGTATTAGATACCGGACTTGGCTTTAAAGATACCCGCGATGAGCTCATCCTGCATCAAAACATCCGCAACGTGGGTTTCGACCCTGATGATGTTACTTTGGTACTAATGTCGCACCTGCATTATGATCATTCTGGCGGTTTGGTAGTCGAGCGTAATGGCAAACTGGAACCAAGCTTTCCGCAAGCCAGGCATGTGATACAAAAAGGGGAGTGGGAGTTTGGGATAACCGGGAAGTCCTCGTCCTATCATAAAGAGATCTTTGAAGCTTTGCAAGGCGCAGACATTACTTTGGTAGAAGGTAGCGGCGATTTGGCACCCGGAATAAGATATGAACTATCCGGCGGGCATTGTCCCTTTCACCAGGTTTTTTGGATAGATATAGAGGGTACTAAGGTGCTTTTTGGTGGCGATGAACTACCGGAACCCGAGCAGCTGATACGGAAGTTTATAGCAAAATATGATATGGACGGGCGCAAAGCAATGCAGCTGCGTGAAGGCTATGGGAAATTAGCATCGGAAGAAGGATGGACATGCCTGTTTTATCATGCCAAATCATTTGCCATTGGCAATGTAAGCAGTGATGATGGCGGCGAACATTTTAAAGTTACGCCTGCTTAATCCTGGGATTGAACCTCAAAAAGTTCCTTGATCTTTTCTACGTTGAGCGGTTTACTAATAAAATCCTTTACCAATGGGTATGAGCGTGCTTTATTGATATCGTTACTAAATACAGATGATGATATGATAAAGATTTTGCTTTTGCCCAGTGGATCGAGGTTTAAACGTTTGTATTCGTCCAAAAATTCCCATCCGTTCATGATAGGCATGTTAATATCAAGTAATATATAATCGGGTAATTTACCTGGGTCTTTGCTCTGGATCTCGGATAGTTGTTCAATAGCAAATTTACCGTTCAGGCAGGCCATAATCTCGGTATTTAATAAGGCCTTTTTTATTAATTTAATGGAGATGAAGTTATTGATCTCATCATCATCAACCAATAATACACTAACGGATTTTGTGTTAATTGTCATAATTCGTTTAAAATCGATATGCTTTATACGGAACAATAAATTAAAAGGTTATACCCCTAAAAGTTGTATTTTAATAATTGTTTCATGCGCAGGGTGATAAATTTGGGGCTAAGAACGTATTAATTTTCAATATTCTTAATCTGATCGATAGATTTTGCGGACATAAAGCATCTTATTTTAACTGAATAATTTCTCATTTGGTATTTGCGATCAATAAAAATTACCTTTTATTGATAACTATTTTAAAATGCAAATTCTATACGTGCAGATGGCGGTTTTCAGGCTTCTTAAAAGTAATTCCAAAGCCATAAAACCAAAGCCATAATCATTGCAGGCAACCCTATGCTTATTTTTGTGTTGATATAAAATATGGATACAAAGAAAATTCGCTTAAGTGTGCTTGATCAGTCGCCGGTTAGAAAAGGCGCCACCGCCGAGCTTGCTGTAAAAGAGACTATACAACTGGCAAAACTTGCCGATGAATTAGGATATACCCGTTATTGGGTATCCGAACACCATAACACCGGGAGTTTAGCCGGCTCAACTCCCGAAGTATTGATAGCCCACCTGGCGGGGCAAACCCAAAAGATGCGGATTGGCTCGGGTGGTATCATGATGCCTAACCACAGTACTTTAAAGGTTGCCGAAAACTTCAGGATGCTGGAAGCCTTGTTTCCGGGCCGTATTGATCTGGGGATGGGGCGCGCGCCAGGAACCGATCGTATTACAGCATCGGTATTAAATCCATCTAACCAGTTTAAGGAGCAAGATTTTGTGGAGCAGCTGGCCGATTTAAATAACTATTTCCATGATACTTATGAGCCGGGTACCATACAGGCTAAAATAAGGGCTATACCACAGGTAAAAACCGTGCCTGCTCAATGGTTGCTAAGCTCCAGCGGGCAAAGCGGTTTATTTGCAGCGCATTTTGGTATGGGCTTTTCTTTTGCTCATTTCATAAACCCTAATGGCGGGCCGCAGAACGTTAAATTATACAGGGAGCGTTTTCAACCATCYGATGATCTTGCGCAGCCGGTAGTAAATGTAGCTATATTTGTTTTTTGCTCCGAAGATGAGGAAAAAATTAAACAACACCAGGCCGTAATGGATCACCGTTTCCTGCAGTTTGAAAAAGGCGGTCCGATTTTGCCTTTAAGTTACGATGACGTAAAAGATGAAGTATATTCTGCACATGACCAGGAGCGTATCCGCTATAACCGCTACCGGGTAATTACCGGTACACCATCCGAAATAAAATTGAAATTAACCTGGCTGGCAGATGATTATGGTATTGATGAAATTATGGCGGTAACTATCACCGAAAATTTTGACGACAGGCTGCAATCCTACAGATTGCTTGCCCGGGAATTTGAATTACGGCAATCATAACAAAAAATTATTTCATAGAAAAAAGGCTGCTATTTAAATAGATTTAGCCTTTCTTCATGTAAAATTCACGTCAAACATATTGCACAAAAACTTTTTATCGGTTTTAATCGTATCTTTGGAAAGATTATAAATAACAATTCATTTTTCTAATTATTCTAATTCAGTGGTAATAATAATATTCTTCATAGCGCACTGGTTCCTGTCGCTATTTTTCCAAACGTTCTTTTTACACAGGTATGCATCTCACAAAATGTTCACTACCAATAAGTTTTTTGAGGGAACATTTTACCTGTTAACTTTTATTTGCCAGGGCTCATCATTTTTAAATCCGCGTGCCTATGCTATTATGCACCGCGAGCATCACGCTTATAGTGACACCGAAAAAGATCCACATTCTCCGCATTTTTTTAAAGATGTTTTCCAGATGATGGTTTACACTGCTAAAAGTTATCGTATGCACGAGAGAAAGCTGATAGAGCCCGAAGCGCGTTTTAAAGGGAATATTCCGGAATGGCGCACTATCGATTATATTGGTTCATCAATGGTATCGCGCATTGCTTTTGGTATATTATACATTGCTTTTTACGTTGTTTTTGCTACCCAATGGTGGATGTACCTGTTAATCCCTATCCACTTTTTAATGGGGCCTATCCATGGTGCTATTGTTAACTGGTGTGGTCACAAATATGGTTACGCCAACTTTGATAACGGCGATAAATCAAAAAATACAACGCCATTTGATTTTTTAATGCTTGGCGAATTATTCCAGAACAATCACCACAAACGCCCCAACCGTGCAAATTTCGGCGCCAAATGGTTCGAGATCGATCCGGTTTACCCCGTTATGAAAATGATGCACTGGATGCATATAATCAGGTTAAGAAAAGCATATCTTTAGGAATTCAGACTTTTGGATGTTCGGACTAATTGACAAAAGACATCTTTTATATAAAACAAAAAAGCAACCCTATTAGGTTGCTTTTTTGTTTATGCATTTCTTTGTCTGGAAATTTAAAATCCTTTCTATTCGCTCCAAAAAAGCTCCATCCAAGAATCCTTTGTCCGAAAGTCTGAACATCCGACAGTCTAAAATTCCCTATATTTGCCGCTCATAAAATTCACAACATGAGTGTTTCTTTATTAGCTCAAAATTTACACGGGTCCGAGATCATCAAGATTGCCGGCGAGATAAACGAATTAAAACGACAAGGCCAAAATATCGCCAACTTAACCATTGGTGATTTTGACTCCAATATTTATCCTATACCTGCCGATTTAAAGGCCGGCATTGTAGATGCCTATAACCATAACCAAACTAACTACCCTCCGGCCGATGGGATGTTAAACCTGCGCGAAAGTGTTTCGGTGTTTTTGAGCAGCAGGATGGGGCTGAACTATAAGGCTAACGAAATATTGATTTCGGGTGGCTCACGCCCGCTTATTTATTCAACCTTTCTGGCATTAGTTGATCCGGGCGATAAAGTGGTTTTTCCGGCGCCTTCATGGAACAATAACCATTACAGCGATCTTACCTGTGCCGAAGCAATAATTATTGAAACCAGGCCCGAAAATAATTTTATGCCTACGGCGGATGAAATTCGTCCGCATTTAAAAGGCGCAACCTTACTGGCACTTTGTTCTCCGCTAAACCCAACCGGCACCATGTTCAATAAAAAGGACCTGGAGGAAATTTGCGACCTCGTGATTGCCGAAAACAAAACCCGGGCAGCCGGCGAAAAACCATTGTATTTGCTGTACGATCAGATCTATTCGCAATTAACTTTTGGCGATTTTAAACACTATGATCCGGTTACCCTTCGTCCGGAACTTAGAGACTATACTGTATTTATAGACGGTGCATCCAAATGTTTTGCCTCCACTGGTGTACGCGTGGGTTGGGGTTTTGGGCCGGCAAACATTATTGATAACATGAAAGCCATTGTTGGCCACATGGGTGCATGGTCGCCAAAGGCCGAGCAGGTCGCCATGGCTCATTTTATAAAGGACGCAGCTGCTGTTGATACTTATTTAGATGATTTAAAAGGAAAGATCCAGGCCAGCTTGAATACATTGCACGAAGGTTTCCAGGCACTTAAAGCCGAAGGTTTTAATGTTGACTCTATTATCCCGATGGGGGCCATTTACCTTACGCTCAAAATAGATTATACAGGCAAAACCACCCCGGACGGAACTGTTTTGAACGATTCTGCAGATATAAATTTCTACCTTATCAAAGAAGCCAACGTAGCTTTAGTGCCTTTTTCAGCATTCGGTACAGATCATTCGGTTAACTGGTTCCGTGCATCGGTAGGTGCAATCACACTGGAAGATATTCAGCAAATGATACCAAGGATTAAAGAAGCGTTGGGGAAATTGAAGTAGATAGAAACCTGCTTTTGTCAATCCTGAACGATAGCGAAGGATCTCCTGTTAGCTAACTATGCAATATGAATTTGCATGCTGCAGGAGATCCTTTGTAACTTAGGATGGTATGACAATTCTTTTTAGTGACAATGATCAATTTCCATCATCTGCACATCTGAAATTTAAAATCTGCACATCTTACCCTAAAATCTCCTTAATATCATCCACAGAAAGCGACTTGATAAAGCTCTCTTCGGTTGTAATAAGTGCGCGGCTGAGGCTTAGCTTGCGTTGTTGCAAAGCCAATATCTTTTCCTCAACAGAATCTTTGGTGATAAATTTATAAATGAAAACGTTTTTGGTTTGGCCTATGCGATGTGTACGGTCAATAGCCTGTTGTTCCACTGCCGGGTTCCACCATGGGTCGAGGATGAAAACGTAATCAGCCTCGGTAAGGTTAAGACCTACGCCGCCGGCTTTTATCGAGATCAGGAATACTCTCGTTTTTACATCTTCCTGGAACTGTTTTACTACATCGCCGCGGTTTTGGGTACTGCCATCCAAATAAACGTAGGGTACGCCTTCCATATCAAAATGTTCGCGGTAAATGGCAAGCTGTTTTACAAATTGAGAAAATATGAGCACCTTATGTCCGCCATCCAGCACGTTGGCCAGGGTATGCACCACATCCTCAAACTTGCCGCTATCACCCTCGTAATCCTTATCAATCATGATAGGGTGATTGGCTATCTGTCTTAGTTTAATCAAACCCTGTAAAACCTGTATCTGGGTTTTGGCAAATGTACCATCCTCCAGGCTTTTCAATAATTCGTTGCGATACTCTGATTTCACTTTTTCATAAACCGATGCCTGTTCTTCGCTCATCTGGCAATAAAAAAGATTCTCGGTTTTTGGCGGCAGCTCGGTGGCTACCTGCTCTTTGGTGCGGCGTAAAACAAAAGGTTTTATCAGGGCCTGCAGTTTGCGGGCTTTATCTTCATCCTTTTTCTTTTCTATAGGCGAAACAAACTCGTTTTGGAAAAACTGTTGATTCCCCAGCAACCCGGGATTAATGAACGACATTTGTGTCCACAGGTCATTCACCGAGTTTTCTACCGGGGTACCGCTCAATATCAGTTTAAAGCGCGATTTAAGTTGTTTAACCGCCTGGAACGATTTTGAAGATGGGTTTTTGATGTTCTGGCTTTCATCCAGTATCACATAATCAAAAAAGTAGCCCTTAAACATATCGATGTCTATCCGGCTGATGCCATAGGTAGTTATCACCACGTCATAATTGGCAAATACATCTGCAGATCGGTAACGCAGCGTACCCGTATGTACCATGAGCCTTAACTGCGGGGCAAACTTTTTTGCCTCGTTAAGCCAGTTATAAATAAGCGACGTGGGCATGATCACCAGTGAGGTGCTTTTGCTGCCTTCGGCCTCTGTAAATTCCTTATGCTTTTGCAGCAGGGCAAGGGTTTGTATGGTTTTACCCAAACCCATATCATCGGCAAGGCAGCCGCCAAAATGGTATTGCTTTAAAAAGTGGAACCAATTGTAACCAGCCTTTTGATAAGGCCTTAGGTGGCCTTCAAAGTTCAGGGGCATATCCACCTCTTCCAGTTCTTCAAAGTTGCTTAGTTTTTGCAGCTTGCGGGTCATGGCAACGTTGGCCATTTCACCTTCGGCAAGGTCGGTTACCAGGCCTATATGGTGGCGGTGTAGTTTCAGTTCATTACCACCCTCGGTAAAGTGCAAAAGGTTGCCATATTGCGAAAACCATTTTTCGGGTATCACCGCTATTTCGCCGGATGGCAGTATGAATTCCTTTTTATGGTTAAGGATATGATTTTTAAGCTGTATAAACGGGATACGATACGGGCCGAACCATACAATGGCATGGATGTCAAACCAATCGTTATTTTCTTTTACTTCAAGGTCAATCTTGCTGTTGCCAAAAACATAGCGTTTTTGACCTTCGGGCTGCTCAATTTCAAACCCTTGTTCAATTAATTGATCATGATACTGATTAAGCCATTCAAACACCGAGAAGGAATGATCGGCATCTTCATCGTGCTTATTATCAACTTCCAGGTTTTGGAACAGGGTTGATACAGTTTTAAGTCCCAGTTGCTCTAACTGGAGCATCTTCCCTTTTTCCCAGGTGGTAGAACGTTTAATGCGATGAAAAAGGTAATCATCCCCATTCTTTTCCATTCTTACGGATATGGTTCTGCCATCGCCATAGGGGAAAATATAGCCCGCGTATTTAAAGTACAGTTGTAATTGCGAGGTGCCGCCCTCCACATAAATAGGTTTTAGCACCGGCAGGGCATCATACTTTTCGGTGTTGATGGTAAATCCCTCGGCGTAAACATTATGTTTTTCTATCAGTGGGGCAACAAATTTTTCAAAGTATGATTGTTCAGATGACCTGGGAATGGCAATGAAACGCTTATTAAGGAAGGGAACCAGTTTTTTACCTTCTATCTCCTTATCAAAATAATACAGTGTATCATCCAGCAGCATCCAGGCAGGATGGTTGCAAATGATCTCGGCATTTTTAAACATGAACTCAATGCGCAGGCCCTGGTATTTGATGGTAGGAAAATACCTGATCTCCTCCTCGTTACGCCTGAAATGGAACAGCACCGAAGCGGGCTCGGTAGCTATCTGCAGCTTTCGCTCGCCAGGGTAGCCTTCCTTGCTCATCTGGTACACCTGTTTATTGCATAGCAGGTTCAGGGCTTCGGCCATGCGTTTCTCCAGTTTAGGGCGAATGGTATCAAATAGTTGCTCAGTAAATATTTTTGAGAAGAACTCGAACGGACGAATGGGCTTTTTGTAAAACTTTTTGATCACGTTGCCCTGTTCCATCTCCTCCAATATCTTAATAAGCTTCAGGTCGACCTCATCAATACAATGGATAAATTCTTTAGCTGTATTGGAAAATAAACGCTGATGGGTTAATGAAAATTCGCCGTTTGGGTTAAGCTGAACGATGTGGGGCTCAATAACATAGCCGAGGTAATCATGCCGGGCAATGGCATAAATTATCTGGCATGGTTTGGTACTGTCGACTCGTAGCATTAACTTCTGATAAAAAATTTAGAGAAGTTACATCAACAAAAAATTCAAACGTAATGAGAATTTGCTGTAATTGAAAATATTTTGTGTTTTTTATTGTGAATTAAAGGAAGGGCGATGATTAATGAAGGATGATAACGCATCAGTAGTTATTAACAACCTCCCATATCTTTATCGCTTCAACGGCCTCCTTTACATCGTGCACCCTTAAAATATTGGCTCCATTGCTTAAGGCAATGGTATTTAAAACCGAAGTGCCGTTCAGGGCTTCGGCCGGGGTACCGCCCAGCAGGCCATATATCATTTTCTTGCGTGATATACCCGCCAGTAGCGGCAGGCCTAAAATATCGAATTCCTGCAAACGGCGTATCAGCGTATAATTATGCTCCTGTTTTTTAGCAAAGCCAAAACCCGGATCAATGATCACATCATGAACCCCCAATTGCCTTAATTGCTGATATTTAGAAACAAAATAATCAAGTACCTCATCAAAAACATCATCATATTGCGCCATTTGGGTCATGTTTTGCGGAGTTCCTTTCATGTGCATTAAAATAAAGGGTACCTGCAAACGGGCTACGGTATTAAACATGTCGGCATCTAACGCACCGCCCGATATATCATTAATTATATGCGCTCCCGCTTTAATAGCTGCCTCTGCAACCTTTGCCCTAAAGGTGTCTATAGATAAAACGGCATCGGGAAAAGTACTTGCAATTGCCTCAACAACAGGTAGCAGGCGGTCGGTTTCTTCGGGAGCAGAAATGTCATCTGCGCCCGGGCGCGACGAGTATGCACCAAGGTCTAAAAAGGCAGCGCCATCTGTCAGCATTTTTTCTGCCTGTTGCACCGCCTCATCAACATGGGGTTTGCGGCTACCGGCATAAAACGAGTCGGGTGTAATGTTAATAATGCCCATCACTTTTGGGGTGGATAGATCAATTAGTTTGCCCCCGGCATTTAGGGTAACTTTTTTACGAAAAAATGTATCTTTAACCACTTTGTTTGGTGTAATGTTAAAAGGTTGAAATGTTTTAATGTTGTAAAGTTACTTAACTTTGCAGCTGGTGCATTGCTTCGTAAATTAAACATTTCAACTTTACATCGTTTCAACATTACAACAGCTAAATTGAACACATCAGCAGAATACGACTCCGTAATAAACAATTGTAAGGGACTTTTTATGAAAAAGACCCGCGACTATGGCACCGCCTGGCGCATCCTTCGTCCGCAATCCATTACCGACCAGATTTTTATTAAAGCACAACGCATCCGCACACTCGAAGAAAAAAAGATTTCGAAAGTTGGAGAAGATATTACCGGCGAATACATAGGCATTGTTAACTATTGTGTTATAGCCATGATGCAGCTTGATAGCACAGCCGATACCCCAACGGAATTGGCTGTTGAACATGTGGAGCGATTATTTGACGAAAAAGTACTGGAAACAAAGGAACTGATGTTTGCCAAAAATCATGATTATGGCGAAGCCTGGCGCGATATGCGCATCAGCTCCTTAACCGATCTGATACTTATGAAGCTGCTGCGTGTAAAACAAATTGAAGATAATAAAGGCCTTACCGAAGCATCAGAAGGTGTAAAGGCCAATTACCAGGACATGCTGAACTATGCAGTATTTGCCCTCATAAAATTGGGATTATAACATGAAGAATGGCCTTATTTGGTTTTGCAGGATAGCGGTAGGCTTACTGTTTATATTTTCGGGCCTCATAAAAGCGAACGACCCATTGGGTTTCTCCTACAAGCTGGAAGAATATTTTGAGGTCTTCCATATTATGTTCCTTAACAACTTCGCGCTCACCATTGCTATTTTGCTTTGCGCATTAGAAATGCTACTTGGTTTTGCCCTGCTTATTGGCGCGCGCGCGGTAAAGGTTGCCTGGGGATTGCTGTTACTCATCATCTTTTTTGGCTTTTTAACCTTTTATTCGGCATTTTTTAAGGTAGTGCAAACCTGTGGCTGTTTTGGTGATGCTATCCCGCTTACGCCATGGCAATCCTTTAGTAAGGATATGGTTTTGCTGATATTGGTGGCTGTGCTTTTTGTAAACCGGACTAAAATAAAACCTTTATTTAGTGCAAACGCCGGTGATAAATGGCTCATAGGGGCGGCGATTGTTTCGGTAGGTTTTGGGTTGTATACTTACAATTTTTTGCCAATAGTTGATTTTTTACCTTATAAAATTGGCGCTAATATCCCGGCAGAAATGGATACGCCGCCAAATGCGCCAAAGGATGTGTTTGTACTTACCTATCACCTTAAAAATAAAAAAACCAAAGAAACTAAGGTGATGACCGATAAGGAATACCTGAGTACCAATATTTGGCAGGATGCGAATTGGGAAGTGATAGGCGATCCCGAAAACCGCCTGGTTAAAAAGGGGTACGAGCCTAAAATACGTGACCTTTCTATCCAGGACGCACAGCGTAACGACTTTACTAAGGAATTGCTCGCAAGTCCGTTTTATACCATCATTATAGTAGCCTATGATTTGGATAAAACCAATGGCGAGGCGATAAACCGCTTAAACGCGCTGGCCATAAACGCGACAGAAAATTATAACATCCGTACCATATTGTTAACCTCCAATTCGGCGCAAAGTGCCCAGGCTTTTGCCAAGGCACACAAACTCATATGTGAAATTTTTTATGCCGATGGCGTGCCGCTTAAAACCATGATCCGCTCCAATCCAGGTGTGATCCTGTTGAAGGGGGGAGTGATTGTTAATAAGTGGCATTATCACTCGGCACCTAAATATGACGACCTGGTTAAAAACTATTTTCAAAAACAATAAATCATGGTCAGCTACCTCATCCGCAAATTACTTTACGGACTGGCAGTTATGCTGGGTGTGGTACTGGTGGTTTTCTTTTTGTTCAATATTCTGCCTGTTGATCCTGCCCGGATGACCCAGGGGCAACGTGCCGATGTGCAGTCATTACAAGCTGTGCGCAAAGAGTTTGGCCTGGATAAATCAAAGCCTGTACAGTTTGCATATTATCTGAATGATCTTTCGCCGGTTGGGATCCACCTGAATACTAAGGATGAGCAGCAGCGATATCACTATGTAAAACTGTTTGGGGTAAGTAAGGCCAAAGTGGTTGCTTTGAAATGGCCTTACCTGCGCCGGTCTTACCAAACGCGTAAGGATGTTACTACGCTGCTTTTAGAGGTTATACCCAATACGTTGGTACTGGCAACTACCGCAATGATATTTGCCATTGTTATAGGTGTATTTTTAGGGGTGCTAAGTGCTGTACATAAAGATACCTGGATAGACAAGCTGGCCATTGCGTTCTCTACTTTGGGTATATCAGCACCGTCATTTTTCGCAGGAATCATCATAGCGTGGATCTTTGGCTTTGAGTTGAGTAAGTATACAGGCCTTAATATGTCGGGAAGTTTGTATAGTTATGATCCTTTCAAAGGCGAAGTTATCAGCCTGAAAAATTTAATATTACCCATGATTACTTTGGGCTTGCGTCCGCTGGCCATTATTGTGCAGCTTACACGCAATGCTATGCTCGACGTTTTGGGGCAGGACTATATTCGCACCGCCAAAGCAAAGGGCTTGAGTAACCGCGCAATTATTTACAGACATGCGTTAAAAAATGCGCTGAACCCGGTTATTACCGCTATAGCCAATTGGTTTGYATCGCTGTTGGCAGGGTCTTTTTTTGTGGAATACATTTTTGGTTATAATGGCTTGGGTAAGGCCACAGTTGATGCTCTTGAAATGTCCGATTTCCCCGTTGTAATGGGCTCCATCCTTTTCATCGCGTTTATTTTTGTAGTGATCAGTATTTTGGTAGATATTATTTATGTTTGGATCGATCCGCGGGTAAAATTAAGCTGATATTATTATGAAATATTTTTTAGTCGGGTTTATGGGTTGCGGCAAAACCACCTGGGGCCGTAAACTGGCTGCCAAATTGGGCTACGAATTTATTGATCTTGATCATGTGCTGGAAGAGAATATCGGCATGAGCATAGCCGAGTATTTTTCGAGTTTTGGAGAGGATGCTTTCCGCAAGATGGAATCGGATATATTGAAGCAAACCGAATACTCTGAAAATGTGATCATATCAACAGGTGGCGGCCTGCCTTGTTTTTTTGATAATATGAGTTGGATGAATGCCAACGGCAAGACCCTCTACATTAAATTATCGCCCAAAACATTAGCCGACAGGCTGGAGGGCAGTAAAACTATACGTCCGGTGCTTCAGGGAAAAAAGGGTGATGAACTGATTGAGTTTATCACCGGCAAACTGGCGGAGCGCGAAAGCTTTTACCTGCAGGCTCATCATCATGTTGATGGTATTGATTTGTCGGTTGAGAAGCTGGAGGATGTGATAATCTCGTAATAAAGTTACTGTTATTGTAAGCAAATAATATATGCCATGATGACGAATGAAATCATAGCGGTAAAACATCTTTTTAAGCCATTAGATGATAAGCTAATTGAGCTGCTTGAATCACTTAGCCCCGATGATTGGAACAAACAAACCGTAGCTAAAGCCTGGAAAGTAAAGGATGTAGTATCGCATTTATTAGATGGTAATATTCGCGCGTTATCCATTCAAAGGGATAAGTATTTTGGCGAACAGCCACCCGCTATCAATTCATATACAGACCTGGTTAACTGGCTCAATATGTTAAACGCCGATTGGATAAAAGCATCCAAAAGGATTAGTCCGGATGTTTTGATTATCCTTCACAAAGCCACCGGCCATTTATCCACCGCTTATCACCAATCCTTAAATCTTAATGACACTGCCATATTCCCTGTCGATTGGGCGGGTGAATCTGAAAGTTTAAACTGGATGCACCTTGCACGCGAGTACACCGAAAAATGGCATCATCAGCAACAAATCAGGGAAGCCACCGGCCGGGATGGCATCATGACCAAAGAGTTATTTTATCCATGTATCGATACTTTTTTTAGAGCGTTACCCCATACTTTTAAAAATATCGACGCCCCAATCGGTATGGTGATCAAAATTACCATTAGTACCAACATTGGCGGCGACTGGTATCTGCAAAAAATGGAAGATAAATGGACCTTATCGAAAGATATGGTTTTAAATGACTTTGCGGCCACGGTTAGTATTCCGCCCGAAATATCCTGGAAATTGTTTTCAAAAAGCATCCGCCCGGATGAGATCAGGGATAAAGTAATAATGTTGGGTGATGCCAACCTGGCCGGGCAGGTGCTTAAAATGGTATCTGTAATGGCTTAATTACACTTCATCTTTGGTAGTGCGCACCAGGCTGATGCCGGTGAAGAAAAATAGGATGGATATAATACCCACTACTACCAATGTGGTGGCCTGGCCACTGTGATTTATAACTCCAATGCCCGTATAAATTAAGCCGATAATACCAAGCACAGTAAGTATGGCTCCGAAAGTACGTTTTAGGTTCATGATAATTTTGCGCTGTTTTTATTAAGCATTTTATATAAAAACAAATAGCACACCAATAATTTACCTTATATTTATTTAATTAATAATACTGCTTATGACTGGTCAAATCATTACAATTGTTATCGTATTTATTTTATTGATCATAATTTTATCATCCTTTGTGTCTGTAAAACAGGGCACAATAGTGGTAATTACCGTATTCGGTAAGTATCGCCGGATACTTACTCCCGGGCTTAATTTTAAATTGCCATTTATTGAAAACATCTATTCCAAAATATCAATACAGAATCGTTCTGTCGAACTGGAGTTCCAGGCGGTAACTTATGATCAGGCCAATGTTTATTTTAAAGCGATGCTGTTATACTCGGTACTTGATCAGCAGGAAGAAACCATCAAGAACGTAGCCTTTAAATTTGTTGATGACCGTAACCTGATGCAGGCGCTTATTCGTACCGTTGAAGGATCTATCCGGGCCTTTGTAGCCACCAAACGTCAAAGTGAGGTATTGATATTAAGGCGAGATATTGTGGAACACGTAAAAGAACAGTTAGATGTGATACTCGAAGGCTGGGGTTACCACCTGCAGGACTTGCAACTGAATGATATTACTTTTGATGATGTTATCATGAAATCAATGAGCCAGGTAGTCGCATCAAACAACCTGAAAGCCGCTGCCGAAAATGAAGGTCAGGCCCTGTTGATCACCAAAACAAAAGCTGCCGAGGCTGAAGGTAATGCCATCAAGATCTCGGCGCAGGCCGAACGTGAAGCCGCACAACTGCGCGGTCAGGGTATTGCCCTGTTCCGCGAGGAAGTGGCCCGTGGGATGACCGTAGCTGCTAAAGAAATGGCAGGCGCCAATATGGATACCTCGGTAATTTTATTTACCATGTGGACAGAATCCATCAAACACTTCTCTGAAAACTCCAAAGGAAATGTGATATTCCTTGATGGCTCAACCGAAGCCATGCAACGTACATTAAAAGAAATGATGGCCTTAAACCTTTTACATGCCGACAATGTCAAAAAGTGAAAGTTTTAACCTGTATTTGAATGAAAAAAGGATTTGTGATGTTGATTGGCGTAATCGCCGTGTTTTTAGGAATTAACAAGGCAAAAGGGCAGCAATATCAGCAATATCATCAGTTAACTGTTAATGATTTTTTAGGTACACCGCGGGCAAATGCAAGGGGAGTGGTTGCTTATACCAATTGCACTATTAATTTCAAATACGAGGTAAGTAACAGAAACGGAAGTTATATATTGAATGCCATAGTAAATCTTGCGCTCAATAATAACCTGTCATGGCTTGATAGGGGCAGGGTGACATCCCGGGAAATGATGGCCGAAGTTTTAAAACATGAGCAGGGGCATTATTTGATAGCCTACCTGGAGCAGCAGGAACTGCTGCGGCAAATAGGGCAAAGCCGCTTTAGTCGTAATTACAGGTATGAGGCTATGGAACTCTTTAATCGTATTGATGCCAGGTATAAGAAGCTTAACGCTGATTATGATGAAGATACTCAACACATGACCAATCGTCAGCAGCAGAACAGCTGGGATTTGTATTTTCAAAAAAGGTTAGAATATATCCCAGAGGAATAGAAATCCCCCGCCCAGGCTATATAGTGAATTAAATAATACAGTCTGTAAACAGTAATAGCTTATCTGTAATTGTTCCTTTTCTCCCAGTAGTCCTCCCGCTATTCATACTTAATGACGTTAGTCGGCGACTTTTGGATTACATATTTCAACCCAGGTTTTATCTTTTTTGTCTCAATCCTTATCGTTTTATTGTAAAACTACTTTAGGTACCCAGCTTTAAAAGCGATTGCGTCCATCCCCGCTAAAATTCATTCATCCTGTTAAATTATGTAAAARCAAAAAAGGCTCCGGGTTATCCGGAGCCTTCACAAATAATATTTTATTGAAAATTATTTTTGTTTGAACTGAACGCGACGGTTTAAAACACGTCCTTCTTCGGTTGAGTTATCAGCAATCGGGTTGGTTTCACCAAAGCCTTTTACTTTCACTTTTTTAGCATCAACACCAGAGTTAACCAGGTAAGTTTTTACAGAGTTAGCACGATCTTTTGATAATTGTAAGTTGTGAGCAGCAGTACCTTCAGATGAAGCGAAACCATCAACTTCAACACCTTTACCAGAAGCTCTTAAGTCGGCAGAAGTAGCATCTAATACAGGGTAAGATGAAGTGCGTAAAACTGAGCTGTCAAATTCAAACTGGATGTTTGAGTAAGCAGTACCCACAGGGGCAGCAGCAGCAACAGTATCTTTAGGGAATACGATAACGCAACCAGAACCATCAACCACGCTACCTGCAGCAGTACCCGGGCATTTGTCAAACTGATCAGCCACACCGTCACCGTCTGAATCTTTTTTCRGGTCGTTAACAGCAGTTTCCACATTGGTAACACGGCCTTTTAAAGCTTCTACTTCCTGGCGTAAAGCAGCATCGTACAATTCATCATACATTATAGCAAYTGGGTTAACCCAATCAATGTTMGGTTTAGATTTTGAACCGAAAGTATACTCTAAACCACCATAAGCATAAGCAAAATGGTCTTTATAGGCTTGTCCACCTCTGATAGTTTTGAAACCGCTAAAGTTGTAGCCATCAATAAAGTTGGCAGTATAGCCAATATTAAGGGCAAGGGCGTCAGTTAATTTAACTTTAGCACCCACACCAATTGGAACGATTAATTCTTTTACATAATGTTTAGAACCGTCAGAGTTCAGGTAGCTCAGACTATTGCTACCAGAACCATCTCTAGAGAAAGTTGGGTTATAAAATGCTAAACCGGCACCGGCGCTTCCGTAAAAATTAATTCCGTTTGTACGATGTAAAAAGCTAATGCTTCCAAATTGCCATATTCCGCTTAAAGTAGCTGAATAAAAAGTTGTTTCAAAGCTGGTTCCATGAAAACCTCTGAGGCCTTTGCTAGCATCTCCTGCAACTTTACCGCCATGTAAGTCTAATTGTATTCCAAACGGATGTGAAACCTGTTGCCTAAGCGACACGCCGTAACCCAGTTGAGGTTTCATATGTGACACAGCATCAGTTCCAAATGGAATAAACGGAGAAGTAACACCAACATTGGCACCAATGCTAAATGTTTTGTACTGACCAAGACCACCAAATACTTTTGGAGTAGTGGTTTCAGACGAAGTAGTTGCTGTTTTGGTGGAATCGGTTTGAGCATTAGCCATACCTACAACCATCAAAGAAGCAAATGACAATGCGACTGTTTTCTTTAATGTAGAATAATTCATAGTTTTTAAGATTAAACGATTTTAATTGTGATTTTTTTCAAATTTAGTAATTATGTTTGAAACCTTGACCAAACATTGTTCCAAAAAATGTAATAGTTACACAAATAAGCAAAAAAAAATGATTTATTAAAATAATCAACAGTTTAATATGAAATATTCGGCAATCCCCACTTCCATATTTACAAATAATAGAAAAAATTTCGTTTCGAGAACAAAAGCGGGCTCTATTGCCATTTTTCACGCTAATGACGAATTTCCGGTGAGCGGAGACCAGAGTTTTTTATTTAAACAAAATCCTGATTTTTTTTATCTTACGGGCATTGATCAGGAGCAAAGCATATTGATATTGTATCCGGATTGTCCTAATAAGGTATACAAAGAAGTACTTTTTTTAAGACAAACCAACGAACACATTGCCATTTGGGAAGGACACAAATACACCAAAGAAGAGGCAAAGCTGGTATCGGGAATCGAAAATATTTATTGGCTTCATGAATATGATACAATTTTACATAGTATTATAAATTATGCCGAACATATTTACATCAATACCAACGAGAATGATCGGTATGCTCATACAGTACCATATCGTGATCTGCGGATGTATGAAGCTTTAAAACAGAAATATCCTTTGCACAAATATGAACGATCGGCATTGATATTAAGAGATCTGCGGGTTGTGAAGTCAGCAATGGAAGTTGATCTTATCCAAAAAGCATGTGATATTACCAGCGATGCATTTGTGCGGGTGTTGAAATTTTTAAAGCCGGGTGTTGCCGAATACGAAATTGAGGCCGAAATAACACATGAGTTTTTAAGGCAACGCGCCACCGGGCATGCCTATAGCCCCATAATTGCATCTGGCAAGAATGCTGTTGTACTTCATTATATTGATAATAACCAGGTGTGTAATGATGGCGATATCATACTTTTTGATTTTGGTGCTCAATATGCTAATTACAATGCAGATATGAGCCGGTCGGTACCGGTAAATGGCAGGTTTACCCCACGCCAGCGTGCTGTTTATAATGCTGTTTTGCGGGTTATGCGTGAAGCAACAAGTATGATAGTGGCCGGAACCGTTTTGAATGATTACCAGGAGGAGGTTGGAAAAGTAATGACCAGCGAACTAATAGGTCTTAAATTACTTGATAAACATGATGTTGCAAAGCAGGATGCTAATAGCCCGCTTTACAAAAAGTATTTTATGCATGGCACATCGCACCATTTAGGTTTGGATGTACATGATTTTGCAAGCAGGTATAAAAATTTTGAAGTTGGAAATGTATTGACTTGCGAACCTGGTATTTATATTCAGGAAGAAGGGCTGGGGATAAGGATTGAAAATAATATTTTAATTACTGAAGAGGGTAACCGCGATTTGATGGTAAACATACCAATAGAGGCCGAACATTTAGAGGAAATAATGAACAGTTAATTTGTTAACTGAACAAGTTTGCTGTTACCTTATATAGGTATCCACAAAACTATACAGATTAAAGTTTTTGCCGTTTAAAGCTTCAGCAACATCTTGCTGAAGCTTTTTTTTATCAATATGCTGCGTTAATTTATGCTGGATTAGTTTGTATGCTTTTTCTGCCAGTAACATTTCGCGGCGCTTATTTTTAAAGTTTGAGGATGTTTTTATATACGCTGCAACTT